>NZ_JACVUD010000073.1:0-22370 GCF_016624905.1 Stenotrophomonas sp. S49
CTGGACCACGCACCGTGCCCGGTGCTGGTGGAAACGCGGGGGGGGTTTCCGCCCCCCCCCCTCCGCTGCCGGCTCACCCCGTGATCAGGGCGCCGGCTGCCAGTGTTGTTACAGACACCGCTGGCTGGTCTGACTCCACTGTTCCGTACGTTGGACACGTCGGATCAGCTAGTTCAACGGTACTCGCACAGCGCCACGCCAATCCAGCCATCGTGCGCCGAAAACGTGCCGTACCTTGTATTTGCGGGAGTCGTTGTTGAATCCCTCCTCCTCGGTTATGCGAGGGCCGTTGTCCTCTTCCAGGTGAGCACGTTCCAAGGTGTCCACCGAATCAGGCGAGGTGAGCAGCCAGAACGCGTCATCAGCCAATCTGGCCTCGACTACCAGTTCCAGCTTAGCTAGCCAAGCTGGGATGAGTGCATTCTCTTCCCCCTGGGAAAGACTACGGGCAGCCGCTGCCAGAAGAACTTCCGCCGCCTGTTCGTGCTCGGGTGCAACAAGGAGGAAGCGCGGCGGGAGGTTGAGAGCGCCGCCGCCGATCGCAGTCTGTCTACGGAGCAGCACCCGCGCAGCGCCAAGCGCGTCAGCGCTAATGACAGTAGCTCCCGTGGCGAGGTTCTTGTGATCGGAGTGGAAAAGAGGCTTCCCATCCTGCATCAGCACACCTGCTCCATCGCTCTCAGAGAACGTGCGATACACCGCATCACCTTCGGCACGCGCTGCAGCCTGACCCATGGCTTGGGTGATCCGGAGAAAGGCGCTCAGGTCATCGTTGACCAGTGCTTCCCAAGTCAGCTGCACAATGCGTCCGAACTTGCTGACCTTATAGGGAACGGACTTGTCCTCATCCATGCTGCCGAGGGTATAGTCCGCCCCTTCCGGCACCAGCAGTAGCTCTGGCGCGCTGCCGAGTAGAACACGAGATTGTTCCTTGAAGTCAGGGACCAAGACCCGACGCGTCCACGCCTGGTAGGTCGCAGGCTCCGACTCGTAGCCACCCCTTAGAGCTTTTCCGAGCGTGTTCTCCAGAATCGCGGGGAAGTCAGAGGTGCTCATTGCAGCACGAACGAGTGCTGAGCGGCCACCAGTGGATGTATCGGCCCAGCGGCCACCGCGGCTAACGCAGGCACGCATGATGTCGCTCAGCGACATGCCGCCGATGTCTCTGGCTCCGGCATGAGGGTTTTCAATCCGAATACCCGCACGAATCACCAGGGCGTCACTCGCCGCGCCAACAAAATCAGAGCCTGTACCACCAGAGTGCCCCCCAAATGCAACCCGGGTTCCATTACCGTGCCCGCCACCGAGCGGTTCAGATCCGCGTCCCAGCGCAGCGAGCAGATCGGCCCGGAACCTATCAATCGACATCGCAGGATCCGCAAGAGCGACTCGGGCTAAGCTCTGGACCTCAGGGCTCAGCGGGAAGCTCCGAGACAAGCCGGCTATCTCGTCATTGCGTGCGCGCTGAGCGGCGAGGAAGTCCGCGTGAGATGCCGGGTTGGGGGCGGCACCTTGTGGTGCGGACTCGGCGGAAGGTTGCTGCGGAGCAGCGGTCACGCAACCTTCGGGACGCTGGGGCGAGTGAGTTACGGAAGTGCTTCGGGTCATGGTGATGAGTTCCTGTGGCGTTCGGCGATAGGCCAAGTAGTTGGATTCAGAGTGAGCTGCGTAGGAGATTGCCTCGGCGATTTCATCTATGAAGCCGAGGCGAAGTGCCTCGCTAGCATTCATCCACGTCTCTTCCGCGAGCATCTGGATCAATTCCTTTCTACTGATCCCGGATCGGTCGTATGCGGTGAGCATCGCGTCGCGATGCAGGTCTAGCGTCTCGGCCTCCCTTCGCAGCTCGGCGGCGTTCCCTGAAGTGCTTGGAATCCAGGGATCGTGGATCATGAAAATCGCATTCTCAGCCGCGACGATACGCTGGCCGGCCATCGCAATAACACTGGCTGCGGATGCAGCAACGCCGTCGATGTAGACGGTTGGCTTTCTCGGGCGCAGGGCGTTGAAGATTGCCAATGCCGCGTGCACGCTACCGCCCGGTGAGTTGATGCGAACCTCGACCGCATTGCGCGGATCGGAGCGGAGTTGATTCAGCACCCACTGAGCATCTTCGGGTGCAATTTCGCTGTAGAAGGTGAGGATGATCATCGTGGAAGTAGATTCCCTCGCCCGCCACTGACAAAACAATATGAGGGTGTGTCAGTGACCTTGAGCGGTGAGGACTCGATAGAACTGTCGTTGCGATCCAGGGAGCCGGGCGAGCAAGGAGGCGGCATAGAGGCATTCTCGTGGCGTGGCCGGTTCACCTACCATGGCTGTAGTGCTGCCCCGTGTCCGCATGCGACAGAGAGTCTTTGCCTCCCTGGACAACACACCAGCACGCTCAAATTCGCTTCCGGTAGGAAGCAGGAGCGCCGCTCGCCGTATAAGAGCATCGCGACGCCTACGCAGTGCTGCTCCGCCGACTGTTGCCTCTAGGCATTCGAGTATTTCGTCCTGCAACTCGGCGGAGGGTGCCACCCCGGCGGCTCGACAAACCCGCAGCCGTGACAGCGCCTCATCAATCCTGTTAACCATGCGATCGGTCTCCGCAGCTCAGGCGGGCAGGCTCAGGTTTGTAGCGTCGTGTTTCACGGGAATCAAAGCCATGGGAGGCATAGTCACACGCTCCCCCGCCCCCCATCGTGGGATGCAATCGCCGGATTTTTTGAACTCGGCAGGTCGATTCAAGCAACAGCTCCGGAAGAGCGGCAGCGCGAACGGAACGGGCCGGGACAGTTCTGCTCTCCCTCAACTCTTTCTTCAAGAAGAAGGTTAGGTAGTAGGAGCGCGCGAACGCACGGGTAGGTGCGGGCAGTGCGGGCGGATGTGCGGCCGCGCTACGCCCGCGATGCGTTGGCGTAGTGGGTGTGTGCGGCGTGTGCGGGCTGTGCGGGCATGTATACGTGTGCGCGCGCCTGCATGTGCGTGTGCGCAGGCACGCGCCTGCATGCGCATGTACGGGAAGTGTCCCGCACAGCCCGCACGCGCCGCACATGCCCGCTGCCGCAAGGGTTCTCTGCATGCGCCGTGCCCGCACACATGCCCGCACAGCCCGCACATGCATGAACGTACAGGGGCGACCGGTTAAGTCCGGCTGCGGATACCAAAGGGGGTATCGCCTGGTGAGTGCGCTGTGATGCCCGAAGCATGTGGACAGGATAGCTGATCTCCTGGGAGGCTTGTCGGTCAAGCAACAGGAAAGCAACGTACTTGCCTCAATTAAGTAAGGCGGCAGATCACTATCTACCGAGCAATTGCGCGTCCGATTACCCGCGATGGGTGCCGCCAGGGAGGACCCAACGCCGGATTGAGACCGGCGCCACAGCGCCTGATCGGCTCTCAGGTGCTCGGCAGACAGTGGCGCGCTTCTAGCCCTCACGGGGGGGATGGGGGCTGTCATGGGGCGTTTCCTGCGTCCTTAGCGGCCGTTTGGAAGGCTGATATGCAATCCCCTAGCCAATCGGTGAGTGAGCCTGGTCGCTTGGCGTCCACCTTCGGAACTAGCAACATGGAGGGGCCATTGAGGCGCCCTCCATGCCGCCACCGCTTGCGGGCAGTGCTCACACGCCCGCATTTGATTAACGCAGGCACAAACTGAGCGATGTAGGCAGGGCACTGTCCCTCGGCGGTGGCCCATGTTTGGTAGAAGGCGTACACGTCGACAGACAGTGCCGGCGACCACGGCAAGCCGAGCGCGCCACTCTCCCATGCATCGAGAAATTCCTCCACTGCTGGCGAACCCAAAGACCTGCTTCTATCTTCGGGCAAAGCTTCCACCTCCTTCCCCAAATCAACGCCCGTCATGCGCCTCGTGTGCTCTAGCGCGAAGCGTAGTCCCCGCTTCTTCCCTAGGCTCATCCGGTCCGCAATTTGCATTGCGCCGGCAAACGCACGAGCTGCCGCCTCCGTACGTTCGACTCGTCGCTCCAGATCCAACGGTAGCGAGAGCGGCAATTCGGTTAATCGCAACGACTCTTCCAGGCGGTGCTGGACTTCGCTGGCCAGCGTGTGATTCTTTTGGGATGCTGAGTTGACGAGTCGTTTTGCCAAGCGTGTCGGCAATTCCACGGAAACGCTCATTGCTCCCCCAACCTGGCGCGGAGACTGTCTATCGAATTCTCCGCAGAGTATGCGAGCGCCCTTGCCGCCCTCGAAAGGCGGTCATGCGCTACGGAACCGAGAGCCGACTTGAACTCATCACAGGCCATCTGCCCGGCATGCATTACTTCGAGTACCCCAATCAAGCCGGACAAGCACTGATCGATGTTTGCAAGGTCGATGCTGTCACGGCTGAAGCCGTGCACCCCCCGGGACCAGGCGCTGCCGTCGCTGCCGTCGTACATGTATCCATCGCGGATGCCTGCTAACAGGCGAACCGCTGTGTCTGTGCTCTCTTCCTCGTTGCTGGGCGCCAATCTAGACGCCGCGATACTGGCGTTCTCGAGTGCGCTTTCAGCGGCCGTTGAGGCCAGGGGCTGGGTGGGCTTGTTTACAGCGGCGCGTGCTGTAGCATTGCTGGCCATAGTCGTGTCGTTCCTGTGAGAGGGTTCGGTATCGATTGCAACGGTCCGGGAGTTCGCGCTCCCGGGCCGTTTTTATTTCTTTTGTCCACGACTGTCGGTCGTCTCAACTACGGCCCCGCCGATGTAGGCATCAAGATCCGTGCGGCGATAGAAGCACTGTCGGCCAAGTCTTACGTAGCGAGGGCCGCGTCCATTTGCGCGCATTTTTTCCAAAGTGCTTTTGCTGATTCCTAGGTATGCAGCGGCCTCCACGCCTTTGAAGCGTTCGGGCGGGATTGCAGTAGCGCTTTTCATCTAATCCTCCAAATGGCCCACAATGGGCCATTTGTTGCAATGTCCCACAGTGGGTCATTGCAGTCAAGGCCCACTTTGGGTCATTCTTTGCAAATGGCCGCAACAGACCCCCATTTCAAAATCAGGCTGCCTGAATGGCTTAAGGCGCGATTGGACGAGGCCGCTAAAGAGGCCGGGCGCTCTTTGACCTCAGAAATCGTGCTCCGGCTCAGGCAGAGCGTGGATACGCTCGATGACTTGATGCTGGCGAATCGGACTGCAGAACTGACCCAAGCTGGCCGGGACCTCAGGGATGCTCGAATGCGTCTGGAAGACGCTGAGGACAATCCGGGCGCACCGGACCATCTCAAGGCCGTTCTGCGGTTAGCTGTCGAGGTCGACGAGGCTAGGTACTTGGCATGCAAAGCGCGCCTTGATGATCTGGCTTCGAATATAGAAAGGCACTTGGTCGGCGAAGGAAAGATCTCCGCCGATAACACCCAGAAGTAGGTGCTATGGCGACCTTCCTCAAACTCACGCGGCCAGCTACGCGGGCCTTGAAGCCCAATCAATCGATCAGTGAGCAAGGGATCACCTTCACCCGCACCGCGAACGGTGACGGGCGGTGGTCGGTCAACGTGATGGTGGCCAGGCGCCGGCATCACCAAGTGGTGGGCCTGGAGTCGGAGGGATACACCCGCACGCAGGCGGAGGACGTGGTGGCCGCGCTCAAGGCCGCCAAGCGCAGTGCGTCCCACGGGGTACAGGGGAGCAAGGGCAACGCCTCCCAGACGGTAGCGCAGGCTGCTGACGACTACCTGGACTATCTTCGCCGGCATGACGGCAAGGACATTGACACCAAGAGGCGGCGGTTCCGCGATCACATCAAGCCCCACCTCGGGCGCCGACCCGTGGCCAGGCTGACCGATGATGACTGGCTCGCCTACGTGGCCACCCGGAAGGGCGAGGGCGCCAGCCCAGGCACGATCAACCGTGAGCGCTCAGCGCTGCTGCACATGCTCAATACGATGCGGCGCCGGAAGATCCTCGCTGCAGCGCCGCTGCTGGCCCGTCAGCGCGAGCCGCAGGGCAAGCTGGTCTACCTGACCCCGGAAGAGTCACAGCGGCTGCTGCTGGCCGCGCAGGAGGATCTGTCGCCGTTGGCACACCGGTTCGTCATGGTGACGCTCTACACCGGTCTTCGGCACAGCGCTGCGCTCAACTTGCGCGCCGGCGATGTCGACGCGCAGCGGCGCATCCTGTGGATCGGCAAGGACAAGGCCGGTCGGCGCGAGCAGCCGATGCCGCAGGTGCTGGCCGACTACCTGGCCCAAGTCATCGAAAGTCTTCAGGCCGACGACTTTCTCTTCCCCTCGGCACGCGCCGGCAGCGGCCGGGCATACCAGATGAATGCCGTATTCGCGCGGTGCGTGCGAGCTGCGGGCATCACCAAACACGTCACCCCGCACACCATGCGCCACACCGCTGCTACCAACGCCGCGCACGCCGGGCTTGATGCGGCCACCATCCAGGCGATGGGCGGCTGGAAGACAAGAGCTATGGCAGAACGGTACACTCACGCGGCTTCGATGCAGGACGCAATGGCGGCCCTACAGCAGCAGCTTTCAGGTGACGCGGTTACACCGGAATTACCGCGCCCTCCGCGCAAACGCGCCTGAACCCCTTACAGGGCCTATAGCTCAACGGTTAGAGCAGGGGACTCATAATCCCTTGGTTCCAGGTTCGAATCCTGGTGGGCCCACCAACGCCTCCATCGCGAGCCAGCCTTCAGCACCGCGCTCACACCCCAGCGCCACGCTCAGGCCTCTGCAAGGAGGCTCCCCATGGCACCCACCATCCGCATCGCGTCGTCTTCCGACCTCCCGCAGGTCGCTGCGCTCTTCAACGACTACCGGCAGTTCTACGAACAGCCTGCCGACCTTGAACTGGCCACGACTTTCATGCGCGAGCGGTTGCAGGCCGGCGATTCACTGGTGCTGGTAATCGAATCCGAAGAAGACGGAATCGTCGGGTTTATCCAGTTGTATCCGCTGTTCGATTCACTAAGCGCGCGGCGCAGCTTTATTTTGCACGACCTGTATATCGCGCAGTCGGCACGTCGCCAGGGCCTGGCCCGTGCGCTGATGATCGCGGCAACCGACGAGGCACGTCGGCGTGGCGCGGGGCGCCTGGAACTGCAGACCGGCCGTAGCTACCTGCCTGCGCAGCGGCTGTATGAAGGCCTGGGATGGGAGCGTGACGACGCATTCTTCGTCTACGCCATTCACCCATAGGGCGCGCCGGGCGTCGGATGTCCTGTAAACCCAGCTTGACACCCGGCCTGCCGCAGTGGACCTTTCCCCCCCATGACTATCGATATCGAATCGCTCAGCCTGCGCGAGCTGGGCGCCCTGGTGGCGGCCGCTGAACAGCGCAAGGCCCTGATCACCTCCCGTCGCCCGGCTGCCGCCGTGCGCCGCCTGCTGAAGGCCGCCGCCGCCGAAGCCGGTTACACCATCGAAGAACTGTTCGGTGACGATGCCGACACCGCGCCCGCACCGGCCCGCAAAACCACCCGCCGCAAGTCCGGCAAGGTGGCGCCCAAATACCGGGATCCCGAATACAAGCGCCTGACCTGGACCGGCCGTGGCCGCATGCCGCGTTGGCTGGCACACAAGGTGTCCATGGGCCACAAGGTCACCGATTTCCTGATTCCCGGGCTGGCCAAGCCGACGGCGGGCAAGACCAGCACCATCGGCAAGCGCACCGTCATCAAGAAGGCCTGAGGCCGGCGTTCCACTCCCGCATGCGGAGTGGGACCGCCTTCGCATTCCTTATCTGGATCGATCTAATATGCTCCCATCTATCCAACACGGGAGCGCACGGCATGGCGTTGTGGAAGTGGATGATGGCCGCCTGCATGACGGTGGCACTGGCGTCGGGCGCGCAGGCAGCGCCGCCGGCCACCTCGGGTAATCCGATTCTGCAGGGCTGGTATGCCGACCCGGAAGCAGCCGTGTTCGGCAGCCGCTACTGGATTTTCCCGACCACCTCGGCCGTGTACGAAGCGCAGACCACCTTCGATGCGTTCTCGTCGCCCGATCTGCTGCACTGGACCAAGCATGCCGACGTCCTGAACGCCAAGGCAGTGCCTTGGGCCAAGCGCGCCATGTGGGCGCCGTCGGTGGTGGAAAACAAAGGCAAGTACTACTTCTTCTTCGCTGCCAACGACATCAAGAACGATAGCGAGCTGGGTGGCATCGGCGTGGCCGTGGCCGACCGCCCGGAAGGCCCCTATAAGGATCTGCTGGGCAAGCCGCTGGTCGGCGGCTTCCATAATGGCGCCCAGCCCATCGACCAGTTCGTGTTCAAGGATGACGATGGCGCCTGGTACATGATCTACGGCGGTTGGAAGCACGCCAACATCGTGCGCCTGAAGGACGATTTCACCGGCGTGCTGCCGCTGGCCGATGGCACGCTGTTCAAGGAAATCACCCCGGCCCCGGAATACGTGGAGGGCCCGCTGATGTTCAAGCGCGGCGGCCGCTATTACTTCATGTGGTCCGAAGGCGGCTGGGGCAGCCCGGATTATTCGGTGGCCTATGCCATTGCCGATGCACCGACGGGGCCGTTCAAGCGCGTCGGCAAGATCCTGCAGCAGGATGAAGCCATCGCCACCAGCGCCGGCCACAACTCGGTGATCCAGGTGCCGGGCACCGATCGTTGGTACATCGTCTACCACCGTCGCCCCCACGGTGACAGCACCCGCGACCATCGGGTGACCGCCATCGAGCGCATGCAATTCGATGCCCAGGGCCACATCCTGCCGGTGAAGATCACCCATGAGGGCGTGGCGGCCGATCCGCTGCGCTGAGGCGGGCGGAGCGGCGCGCCATCAGGCGTTCTGGAACACTGCCAGCTGCGCGGCGAACGCGCGCTGGTAGGCCGGTCGTGCCGTCGCACGCGCCACGTAGGCGGCCAGCAGCGGGAATTCATCGACGATGCCGCTGCTCTTCAAGCGCAGCAGCACCGACACCATCAACAGATCGGCGGCGCTGAACCCAGCTTCCAGCCAGGGGCCATCGCCCAACCGTGCGGACAGTTCGCCCAGCCGACGTCGCACGCGCTCATCCAGCATCACCAGCCGCTGCGCATACCAGGGTTGTTCGCGTTCCAGCACCCAGGCCAGCGAGCGTTCGACAATCGGCGGCTCCACCGTGTTCAACGCGGCGAACATCCACATGATCGCGCGCATGCGTGCGTTGCCATCGGGCGGCAGCAGGCCGGGATGTTGATCGGCCAGGTGCAGGATGATCGCGCCCGATTCGAACAGCACCAGGTCGCCCTCTTGATAGGTGGGAATCTGCCCGAACGGATGAAGCGCGCGGTGTGCCGGTTCCTTCATTTCAGCGAAGCTCAGCAGGCGCACGTCGTAGGGTAGGCCCAGTTCTTCCAGTGCCCAGCGCACGCGCATGTCGCGGGCCAGGCCCTGGCCACGGTCGGGGGAGGTGGCAAAGGCGGTGATGGTCGGTTGCATGGTGCTGCTCCTGCAGGGAGACGGCCTGCGCTATGTCTTCCGACGAACGATGGGGGCGCCGTTCGACAGGTTGCACATGGCATCAGGCGGATGAGGTCGCAGCACATCGATCCAATACGGTCGATCAAGTTTTACGGACCATTCGTCACCGATGCGCCCGGTTCCGGGCGCACAGTAGCGCCTGTCCAACCACCCAAGACGAGGTTCCACCATGAAATTTGCTACCCGTACCCTGGCCGCCGCCGTGCTGGCCCTGTCCGTGCAGGCCGGCGTGTCCGCCCAGGCCGCCGAGCCGGCCAAGCCGGCCGCTGTCACCAGCATTGCCCGCACCGCCAGCTACATCACCACCGCCGATGGCGTGCAGCTGTACTACAAGGATTGGGGCCCGAAGGACGGCCCGGTCGTCACCTTCAGCCACGGCTGGCCGCTGAACTCGGACAGCTGGGAATCGCAGATGATCTTCCTGGCCAACCACGGTTACCGCGTGATCGCGCACGACCGTCGCGGCCACGGCCGTTCCAGCCAGCCCTGGGAAGGCAACGACATGGATCACTACGCCGATGACCTGGCCACGGTGATCAACACCCTGGACCTGCACGACGTGACCCTGGTGGGCTTCTCCACCGGCGGCGGCGAAGTGGCGCGCTACATCGGCCGCCATGGCACCGGCCGGGTGAAGAAGGCCGTGCTGATCAGCTCGGTGCCGCCGTTCATGCTGAAGACCGCCGACAACCCCAACGGTCTGCCGATCGAAGTGTTCGACGGTATCCGCAAGGCGCAGATGGAAAACCGCGCGCAGCTGTACAAGGACATTCCGTCGGGCCCGTTCTACGGCTTCAACCGCCCGGGCGCGAAGGTTTCCCAGGGCCTGATCGACGCCTGGTGGGCGCAGGGCATGCAGGGTGGCCACAAGAACACCTACGATTCGATCGCTGCGTTCTCGGCTACCGACTTCCGCGCCGACCTGAAGAAGTTCGATGTGCCGACCCTGGTCATCCACGGCGATGACGACCAGATCGTGCCGATCGACATCTCCGGCCGCCAGTCGGCCAAGCTGATCAAGGGCGCCAAGCTGATCGTATACCCGGGTGCGCCGCACGGCCTGACCGACACCCACAAGGACAAGGTCAACCAGGACCTGCTGGCCTTCCTGCAGCAGAAGTAAGGCACCAGCGCCCCGGCAACCTGCCGGGGCGTTGTCACGTGAGGGAAGGGTTCGCGGCTGCGATAATGGGCCATGCACACCACGTCCCTCACCGTCACCCTGGAAGCTGCGTTCCTGGGACTGCGCGCGCTGCCATGGTTCGCGCTGGCGCACAACAGCCTGAACCCGCGCCTGATACTGCACGCGGACCGTGTGGAATACCGCGTGCTGCGCCGCCGTGAGCGGCCCTACAGCGCGATTTCCGAAGTGGACTACCGGAACTGGCGCAGTACCCAGAACATCGTGCTGGCATTTGAAGGAAGCGCATTCACCTTCATTGCCAATACCGGGGTTCTGGGGCGCACGCGTGGGGCCATTGCGCGACTGCAGGCGCAGGGCTGCGTGTTGTCACCGCGCGCGCAAGAGTTGCTTGGAAGCGCGATTCAACGGCCATGAAGTGCCCAGATCTCAGTGGCAATGGAGCTCTGGTCAAAATGGCCGCACACCGACAGTGCTGCGTTTCCTTCGTGGATTCCGGGAGACAGCCCCCCGGTAGAGCAGACCACCCCGCGTGAGACCCACAGCCATTTGTTAAGGGAAACCGATTCGCCGACATTGCAACCCGGGATGAAACTGGCCACCCATGACACGACCTGACCGCTGACAGTTTCAAACTCCGCATCGGCGTGAACGGCATATCCGCCAGGATCCCCGCGGTACACAGAGCCGGGGCCATCCATGACGATGCTGCTTGTTGCCCCACATGAGTTCCGCTTCGCAGACGGTGCTACGGTCTCGGCCCTTGTTTGATCGGGCTTGCCTGGCCGCGGCGCGGTTCCCACACAGGACAGCAGCGTGTGGGTCTGCGGTGAAAACACGGACACGCTGTCCCTCGAAACGGTTCCGCCTATGCGGGCACAATAGCGATCCAGTGCATCCAGCGTCGAAGGTGATTGCTGGCTTGCATCCAGCTCCAGCATTCCACTGGCCAGCTCGGTATGGACCAGCTCTACCGTTTCACCCGTCCCAAGCCGATAAACGCGTCGCAGCTGCGATGGCGCCGCACTGGCTGACGATGCGTGGGGTCTGGATTCTTCGATCAAGGTGAAGTCATCCATCCGCGGAGCATCTGTACTGCCGTCTGCTGCTCGTGCTGGACCGGTCGCACCGAGTAGAAGGAATAGCAGGCATGCCGAAGTGACCAGGGGGTTCATTGTGGAAGCGCCTTTTCCAGATGGCGGCACGCGACTGTGCACAGGCTGAATCTAGGCGTGGGGCGATGCCCATTGAAAGAGGCAAAAGCGTCTGCAATTGCTGCAATCACGTGAAGCAGCTGCAACGCCGCGTGAAGCAGTCAGCGCCGGTTCTACAGCGTGATTCCCGCATCAATCGCTGCTCACCTGCACCGCACACGCGTTCGATCACTGTGGCTGCGCACGGCAACGGTCATGCACCGCTGCCCCTTCCCGCAGATCCGAAAAGGAGCCACGCCATGAGCACCCAGTCCACCATCGAAAGCCGTCTGAACGACCTGATCGAAATCGCTCGCGACGGCAAATCCTTCTATGAAGAAGCGGCCACCAAGGTGAAGGATGCCGAGCTGTCGGCCCTGTTCACCCGCATCGCCGGCGTCAAGGCGCGCATCGTGACCTCGCTGAGCAGCGCCGTGGCCGCCACCGGCGGCAAGCCGGCCGAGCACGGCACCATGGTCGGTTCCATGCAGCAGTTCTACGGCAAGGTGCGCGCCGCCTTCGGCGATACCAACTACGGCTACGTAGCCGAGCTGGAAGAGTCGGAAGACCGCCTGCTGGGCGCGTTCAAGGACGCGCTGAAGGAGAACGACCTGCCGCCGGCCGTGCGCCAGGAAGTGACCCAGTGGCTGCCGGACGTGCAGGAGTGCCACGCCGTGATGCGCACCCGCAAGCACGCAATGAAGGCCGCTTGATCGCCTGAACGTTTCTGGCTGACCCCCACCAGCCAACCCGGGCCCCGCCACATGGCGGGGCCTTTCTGTGCGTGCGCGCACAACTGCAATGCGCTGCTCTCGCAGTGGTCGCACTGCCTGCCTAGAATCGCTTCATCCCGGTACGTTCCGGGCGCTGTCGAGTGAATGGATTCCATGAAGATTCTGCTGACCGGAAGCTCCGGCCGCATCGGCCGCGCGATCTTTGGTGCGCTGGCGGCGCAGCACGAGGTGATCGGGCTGGACCGCAGCCCGTTTGCCACCACGCGCATCGTGGCCGACGTGACTGACCGCACGGCACTGCAGCGCGCCCTGGATGGCGTGGATGCGGTGATCCATACCGCCGCCCTGCACGCGCCGCATGTGGGCCTGGTGGACGAAGCGGTGTTCCAGACGGTGAACGTGGACGCGACCGCGCAGCTGCTGCAGCTGGCGCGGCAGGCGGGTGTGCGGCGGTTCGTACTGACCAGCACGACGGCGCTGTATGGCCACGCGGTGGTGCCTGGCGGCTGCCGCTGGATCGACGAAGACACCCAGCCGCAGCCGCGCACCATCTACCACCGCAGCAAGCTGCAGGCCGAAGCACTGGCCGAGCAGGCCGCATCGGCAAGCTTCAGCGTGCGCGTGCTGCGCATGGGCCGTTGTTTCCCGGAGCCGCCCGAGCGCATGGCGCTGTTCCGCCTGCATCGGGGCATCGACGCGCGCGATGTGGCCAGCGCGCATGCGGCGCTGCTGCTGGACGAAGGTGGCGTGTTCCAGCGCTACATCGCCTGCGGTGCCAGCCCGTTCCAGCGCGAGGATTGCCTGCAGCTGGCCGTTGATACTCGCCAGGTGCTGGCGCGGCGTGCGCCGCAGCTGCTGGCCGAATTCGATCGCCGTGGCTGGTCGTTGCCGCCGTCGATCGACCGGGTGTACGACAGCCGCCGGCTGCAGCAGCAGCTGGGCTGGCAACCGCGCCACGGGCCCGAAGAGGTGTTGCAGCAGTACGCCGCCGGCAGCATTGAAGTGCTGCCCCGCGCGATGGCCCGACCGTAACCCGTAGCGTCGAGATTGCTCGACGGCCATGAACGCCGGCGGCACCGCGCCAGTCGAGCAAGCTCGACTCTACGAACGGGCGCGCGCCGGCGGGCACCCGGGTTCCCCGTAGCGTCGAGCTTGCTCGACGGCCATGAACGCCGGCGGCACCGCGCCAGCCCACCAGGCTGAGCGCGTTCAGCTTCGGCGCCCGGTTCGGCTCAACCTGTGCGGCGCGCGGCCGTTAACCCGGTGCGCGCCTTCTTCTGGAAGGTGGCCCGCGCGAGGGATCGCGCATCTGCGCGGTGCCCCCACCGGTGCCGGTTGTCCTGAATCACCTGCGGATCCTTCCATGTCGCCTTCCCGTTCTACGGCTGCCCGTCGCCCCGGCAGCATTGCCCACAAGCTGATGCTGGGCACCGCGCTGATCGCACTGCTGTGCTTCGGCCTGACCGCCTTCCTGATCTACCGCCAGGCCAGCAGCAGCCTGATCAACGCCTCGCGCCAGACCATGGCCAGCGAAGCCAATGCCGAAGCACGCAAAGTCGCCGCCGACCTGGGCACTGCCTTCGCCAGCAACGACGCCATGGCCGAGGCCGTCCTGGCCCAGCGCGCGCGCGGCGATGTGCCCGACCGCGCCAGCCTGGCCGCCATCATCGGCGACCAGCTGCACGCGCACCCGGAATGGCTGGGCAAGAGCACCATGTGGGAAGCCGATGCCTTCGATGGCAAGGACGCCGAATTCGTGAACACCGAGGCGCACGACGCCACCGGTCGCTACATGAGCTACTGGGCCTGGCAGGACGGCAAGCCGACCCAGTCCACCATGACCGACTACACCGAGAATGCGAGCGGCTCCAGTGATTGGTACGTGGGCCCCAGCCGCGACAAGCTGCCCAAGGTCAGCGAACCCTACGCCTACGACATCGGCGGCCAGCAGGTGCTGATGAGCACGCTGAGCACGCCGATCGTAGAAAACGGCACCTTCCTGGGTGTGTTCACCGTCGATTTCTCGCTGGCCGCCCTGCAGAAGCACCTGGCCACGCTGGCGCCGATGGGCGCCGGGCGGGTCGAGCTGCTGTCGCCCAAGGGCGTGGTGCTGGCTGCTGCCAACCCGGCCGAGATCGGCAAGCCGCGCAGCGATGCCGGCACCCGCGCCATGCTGCAGCAGATTGCTGCCGACAAGACCGTGGAAGCCTTTGAACCGGACGATGCCGGCAACGTGCGCCTGTACGTGCCGCTGAAGATCGGCAACGCGCCGCAGCGCTTCGCCCTGGGCGTGGTGGTGCCGCATGCAGTGATCGTTGCCGAAGCGCGCCAGCTGCTGTGGCTGACCCTGCTGGTGGGCGTGGTGGCCGCGCTGACCCTGAGTGCCGGTGTGTACGTGCTGCTGCGCCGCCTGGCGATTCGTCCGCTGGCCGAAGCCGTGCGCATCGCTGGCGATGTGGCCGCCGGCAAGCTGGATTCGGCCATGCCCGCACGCAGCAACGATGAAATTGGCCGGTTGCTGGAGGCGATGCAGGCCATGCGTGGCCAGCTGCAGGCGGTCATGGCCGCCCAGGCCGAGATGGCGCAGCGCCACGATGCCGGGCAGATCAGCTACCGCATGGATGCTTCGGCATTCCCGGGCGAGTACGGCCGCATGGTGGCCGACAGCAACCAGCTGGTGGCGTCCAGCAATGCGGTCACCCAGCGCCTGGTGGAGGTGATGCAGCGCTACGCCGTGGGCGACCTGAGCGTGGACATGGAAACCCTGCCGGGCGAAAAGGCGGTGTTCACCGCGGCCATGGCCACCACCAAGAACAACCTGGGCGCGATCAACGATCAGATCCAGCAGTTGGCCGCCGCTGCCGCTGCCGGTGATTTCGCCGTGCGCGGCGATGCCCAGCGCTTCGAGCATGATTTCCGCCGCATGGTGGAAACCCTGAACACCATGATGCAGGTGAGCGACCACAACCTGGCCGCGCTGTCCACGCTGCTGCGCGCAATCGCCGCCGGCGACCTCAGCACGCGCATGCAGGGTGATTTCCACGGTGTGTTCGCGGTGATGCGCGACGATGCCAACAGCACCGTGCAGCAGCTGACCCAGATCGTCGGCCAGATCCAGCAGTCGGCCGCCAGCATCCGCCTGGCCGCCGGCGAGATTGCATCGGGCAACAACGATCTGTCGCGCCGAACTGAAACGCAGGCGGCCAACCTGGAAGAAACCGCCGCGTCGATGGAAGAGCTGACCTCCACCGTGCGCCAGAACGCCGAGCACGCCCAGCAGGCCAACAGCCTGGCGGCGTCGGCGGCCGGCGTGGCCAGCGAAGGCGGCCAGGTGGTCGGCCAGGTGGTGCAGACCATGGAGCAGATCGAAAGCTCGTCGCAGCGCATTGCCGAAATCATTTCGGTCATCGACGGCATCGCCTTCCAGACCAACATCCTGGCGTTGAACGCCGCGGTGGAAGCGGCGCGTGCCGGCGAGCAGGGCCGCGGTTTCGCCGTGGTGGCCAGCGAAGTGCGCGCGCTGGCACAGCGCTCGGCGGGCGCGGCCAAGGAGATCAAGGAGCTGATCGATGCCTCGGTGGCCCATGTCGGTGCCGGTGCGCAGCTGGTGCACGGTGCCGGCCGCACCATGCAGGACATCGTGGGCCAGGTGGGCCGGGTGAACGAGATCATGGCCGAGATCTCGGCCGCCTCGCGCGAGCAGTCCGCCGGCATCGAGCAGGTGAACCAGACCGTGGTGCAGATGGACGAAACCACCCAGCAGAACGCCGCACTGGTGGAAGAAGCCACGGCCGCTGCGCGGGCCATGGAAGAGCAGGCCGAACAGCTGGCGGTGGCGGTGTCGCGCTTCCGCCTGCACGCCGATGCCACGGCGTCGAAGGTGCTGCGCGCCGCCTGAGGGCTGGAAACGAAGACGCCCGGCGGGGGCCGGGCGTCGTGTGCATCCTTGCCGCGCATCCATGCGCAGGTCTGATTCGCTCAGAACATTCCTTCAAACGGGTTCCAGCTGGTGCTGCCCTTCACCTGTTCCAGGTAGTAGGCGTAGTTGGTGCTGGAGGCCACCAGGAAGTTGGTGGCGATGAACAGGGCGCGGGCGACGATTTCCGGCAGTACGAAGGCCAGCGCCATCAGCACGACGTTGATGCCAATCACCACGATCGCCTTGCGCCACATGCCCAGGATGAACAGGTAGATGGCGCCGAAGAAGAACGCGAAGAAGTTCAGGTTGATCTTCAGCCGGTCGCCGAAGGACAGGGCCTTCCAGGCCTGCTTGAAGCCGGGCTCCTTGGGGGCACCGTGCTGCTGGTAGAAGGCAAAGCGGAACTGCCACTTCGGACTGAAGCGGGAGAGGTCTACGGCATTCATTGAGTAGGGACATCCCTGTAAGAAAACGTTTTCATGATAAATGGCGGCGCATTCAGGTGGTACAGGGTCGCGTCAAAAATGTGACGCCTTGCTCAGGAATTCGCCGCGTCCGGCGGTTGCACCGTCACCCACCCGCCTTGTTTTTAGGATAGGGTGCGCAGTTCCGCTGGCGCCCCGGCTTCATCCAGGCGTTGGCGGAATGTCCATGGAGGTTGCATGACCACAGCTGCTACACCGGAAAACGCACCGGGACCGGTGCTTCTGCCGACACCTGAAGTGGTGCAGGCACAACAACTGCTTGCCCGCCAGCAACTGGCGGTGGCGATGGAGCGCGCGCGCGCGGCGGCCAGCGGTGCCGCCAACACACCGGCACTGGCCGACGAGTGATATTTGCCAGGGCCGGGATCGCGTTGGCCGACTGACGCGACCGGCCCACTTCTGCGCATATTCATGAGAGTTGTTCTCATTTGTAACGATCCAGCCCGGCGCTCGCCTGCTGCTGGCTGAATGGGGACATTTCCCGGCACAAACCTTCGCACTGGGCTTACATTTGCCCGCCTAGACTGGGCCGCATTTTTCGATTCCGCCCCGTTGGAGATCGTGTGGGTTCCGGTAGTGACAGACATCGACTGCGCGGCGTGAAGCCCTTGCAGACTGGACAAGTGCGGGCGCCGGGAAGGCGCGTCGGGAACCTTGGTGCATGCAGCCCGGCCGGGATGGCGGGGCGCAGCGCCTGGGCGGAATAGGCCTGCATGGAAGTTCAAACCCACATTCCGAGCACGGGCAACCCGGAACTGGATGCCGGCTGGGCGCTGCTGCCTGCCGAATCGCCGCTGGTCATGCCCGAGCAGAGCCTGGGCGAGGGCGCGCTGAAGGTGCGTCGCCATCGCACCTCGCCGCGCCTGATCGGCCTGCGCCGCCTGTACATCCTGGGCGGCACGGCCGTGATGACCGCCGCCGCCACCCGCATGATGTGGCGGGTGCTGTCGGGCAATGGCATCAGCGTGCTGGAAGCCTGCCTGCTGGTGCTGTTCGTCGGCCTGTTCGCCTGGATCGCGCTGTCCTTCGCCAGCGCCGTGGCCGGCTTCCTGACCGCCGTGTTCGACCGCGGCTACCGTCTGGGCATCGACCCGGACAAGCCGCTGCCGGCGGTGCACAGCCGTACCGCGCTGCTGATGCCCACCTACAACGAAGATCCGCGCCGCCTGCTGGCCGGCCTGCGTGCCATCTATGAATCGGTGGCGGCTACTGGCCAGTTGCAGCGCTTCGACTTCTTCGTGCTCAGCGACACCCGCCGCGAGGACATCGCCCGCGCCGAAGAGCAGGTGTTCAACGAACTGCGCGAGCTGGTGCCCGACGGCCAGGTGCGCCTGTTCTACCGCCGCCGCAGCGACAACAGCGGCCGCAAGGCCGGCAACATCGCCGATTGGGTGCGCCGCTTCGGCGGTGCCTACCCGCAGATGCTGATCCTGGACGCCGACAGCCTGATGACCGGCGACAGCATCGTGCGCCTGGTGGCCGGCATGGAACACAACGCCGACGTCGGCCTGATCCAGACCCTGCCGTCGGTGATCGGCGGGCGCACGCTGTTCGCGCGCATGCAGCAGTTCGGCGGGCGCGTGTACGGCCCGGTCATCGCCCGCGGCGTGGCCTGGTGGCACGGCGCCGAGAGCAATTACTGGGGCCACAACGCGATCATCCGCACCCGCGCCTTCGCCGACCACGCCGGGTTGCCGGCGCTGCCCGGGCGCAAGCCCTTCGGCGGCCACGTGCTCAGCCACGATTTCGTGGAAGCCGCGCTGATGCGCCGCGGTGGCTGGGCCGCGCACATGGTGCCCTACCTGGGCGGCAGCTATGAGGAAGGCCCGCCCACCCTGACCGATCTGCTGGTGCGCGACCGCCGCTGGTGCCAGGGCAACCTGCAGCACGGCAAGGTGGTGGGCAGCCGTGGCCTGCACTGGATCAGCCGGGTGCACATGCTGATCGGCATCGGCCATTACTTCACCGCGCCGATGTGGGGCATGCTGATGCTGATCGGCATTGCCATCCCGCTGTTCCAGGAAGGCATCGATTTCAATGCCGTGCTGCATCTGTCGCCCAGCGTCTACTGGCGTGCGCAGGATGAAGTGCAGGTGGTGCGGCTGTTCGGCGCCACCATGGCCGTGCTGCTGATGCCCAAGGTGCTGGGCTATCTGGCCATGCTGCTGGACCCGGTGGATCGCCGCGGCTGTGGCGGTGCGATCCGCGCCTTTGTGTCGATGCTGGTGGAAACCGTGCTGGCGGCGCTGATGGCGCCGGTGGTGATGTACGTGCAGTCGCGCGGCGTGGCCGAAGTGCTGTCCGGGCGCGATTCGGGCTGGGATGCGCAGCAGCGCGACGACGGCGGCATTTCCTGGTGGGCGCTGGTGCGAGGCTACGGCGGGCTGGGCCTGTTCGGCGCGTTCATGGGCCTGCTGGCATGGGCAGTGTCGCCGTCACTGGCAGCCTGGATGGCGCCGGTGGTGATCGGCATGGTGCTGGCCATTCCGGTGGTGGCGCTGACCTCCTCGCGCGCGCCCGGTGCCTTCCTGCACCGCCTGGGCCTGCTGGATATTCCCGAAGAGAATCTGCCGCCGCCGGTACTGGTGCGCGCCGCGCAGCTGCGCCGCGAGGCCGCCGAGCAGCCGCCGCTGTACTGATCCCCGCGCGGCACCGGCATAATGCGGCTCGAACGTACAGGAGCCGCAACATGCTGCAAACGGTGGAACAGGAAACCGGCGCTTCGCCGCAGTGGTCGGTCATCTGGCTGCACGGCTTGGGCGCCGACGGCCATGACTTCGCACCCATCGTGCCGGAACTGGTACGCCCGCACTGGCCGGCGCTGCGCTTCGTGTTCCCGCACGCGCCGGTGCGGCCGATCACCATCAACAACGGCGTGCCGATGCGCGGCTGGTACGACATCGTCGGCATGGACTTCCGTTCGCGCGCCGACATGGCCGGCGTGCGTGAATCGATGGCGCAGCTGGACGCGCTGATCGCCCGCGAGATCGAGCGCGGCATCGCCGCCGACCACATCTTCCTGGCGGGCTTCTCGCAGGGGGGCGCGGTGATCCTGAGCGCCGCGCTGGCGCGCACCGCACCGCTGGCTGGCCTGATCGCGCTGTCCACGTACCTGCCCGACGCGCAGAGCGCCACCCGTGTGGAAGGCGCCGTGGACGTGCCGGTGTTCATGGCCCACGGCACCGGCGATCCGGTCATTCCGCTGGCGGTGGCCGAGCACAGCGCGCAGGTGCTGCGCGACCTGGGGCTGCAGCCGCAGTGGCACAGCTACCCGATGGCCCACCAGGTCTGCGCCGAGGAAATCGACGCGCTGGGCGATTGGCTGCAGCAACGGCTGGGCGTGGCCTGAGCCATGGCCGCCGCCAGCGCTGCCCCATGGATGCCGGAACTGTGCCGCCTGCCGCGGCTGGCGGCCATGCTGGGCCTGGCCGAGCTGGTCGTGGTGGTGCTGGCGCTGGCGCCCGATGGCAGCCGGCACTGGACGCTGGGCGAGCTGGCTTCGGCCAGCGGCTTCGCGCTGTGGCTGGCGCTGGCCGTCAGCATCAGCCTGTGCGCGCTGCGGCGGCCGTTGTCACGCCTGCCCGAATCGCTGGGCGCGGTCGCCGCCGTGGCCCTGGCGGCGCTGATCGCCGTGGCCTGCGCGGCCATCATCCACGCGCTGTATGCGGTCCTGGGTGACAACTTCACCCGCGGCATCAGCTTCCTGCGCTTCACCCTGGGCAGTGCGGCCACCACCGCGCTGATCACCGCGCTGGCGCTGCGCCATTTCTATGTGAGTGATCGCTGGGCCGCGCAGCTGCAGGCCAATGCACGCGCACAGGCCGATGCGCTGCAGGCGCGCATCCGCCCGCACTTCCTGTTCAACAGCATGAACCTGATCGCCAGCCTGCTGCACCGTGACCCGGCCGTGGCCGAGCGCGCGGTGCTGGATCTGTCCGATCTGTTCCGTGCGGCGCTGGGCGCGGGCGAGGGCGATGCGACCCTGCGCGAAGAATGTGAACTGGCCGAGCGCTACCTGTCCATTGAGTCGCTGCGGCTGGGTGATCGCCTGCAGGTGCGCTGGCAACGCGACGAACCGCTGCCGTGGGAGCTGCCGATGCCGCGCCTGGTGCTGCAGCCGCTGGTGGAAAACGCGGTGCTGCACGGCATTTCGCGGTTGCCGGACGGTGGCACGATTGAACTGCACCTGGCCCGGCAGAGCGATGAACTGCAGATCACCGTGCGCAATCCCGCACCTGACCCGCAGGCGCCGGGGCTGGCGCTGGCACGTGGCGCGGGCCATGCCCAGCACAGCATCGGTCATCGCCTGGCCTGGCGCTTTGGCCGCGGTGCGCGGATGACGGCAGGCTGGAGCGAAGGCTACTATGCCTGCCAGGTGACAGTGCCGATCCAATGAAGGAGCGACCGTGAGGGTGGTCATCGCCGATGACGAACCGCTGGCCCGTGAACGCCTGCGCAGCCTGCTGGCCGCGCAGGAGGGCATCGAGGTAGTGGCCGAAGCCGGCAACGGTGAGCAGGCGCTGCACGCCTGTGCGGAACTGCAACCGGACCTGGTGCTGCTGGACATCGCCATGCCGGGGCTGGATGGCCTGGAAGCGGCCCGCCACCTGGCCAGTTTCGAGCCGCGCCCGGCGGTGGTGTTCTGCACGGCCTACGATGCACATGCGCTGTCGGCGTTTGAAGCGGCGGCCATCGACTACCTGATGAAGCCGGTACGCGCCGAGCGGCTGGCCGCGGCGATCGCCCGCGCGCGGACATTCCTGGCCGGTCGTGATGGCCAGCCGCAGCACAACGGTGGCCAGGCCCGCAGCATGCTGTGCGCGCGCCTGCGCGGCAGCCTGCGGCTGATTCCGCTGGACGATATCCACTACCTGCAGGCCGAAGAGAAGTACGTGGTGGTGCACCACGCACGCGGCGAAGACCTGATCGAGGAATCGCTGAAGTCGCTGGAGGAAGAGTTCGCCAGCCGCTTTGTGCGCATTCACCGCAACTGCCTGGTTGCACGCCACGAGCTGGTGGAACTGCGGCGTGGCACGGGCGGGCAGGTGCAGGCGGTGCTGCGGCATGGCAAGCAGCCGCTGGAAGTCAGCCGCCGCTGCGTGGCGACGCTGAAGCAGGAAGTACGGCATCTGTAGGGGTGCCGCGCGGCCTGCGGCCGCGACCGCTTACGAGCAACATCTGAAGCAACAGCAACAGCAACAGCGGGTCATGGCTCGTTGTTTCTACGTGCTGGGTCGGGCCGGGGTGAATGGCTGGTTGTTTCTCGGGGGGGGGGGGGGCGGGGGGGGGGGCGCGGGACACGCTGCAAGTACATCCATGTAAGCTCGTAGGCGCCTTGCTCGCGCGCACAATCCTGCGCGCCCGGCAAGGCCGGGGTTGGGCGTCCTGCCCAACCCGCCCGAGGCATGCCTCGGGCCCATGGCGCCTGCGGTCCTGCGCCCCCCCCCCGGCCCCACCCACGGCGTGAACCGGGGGCGG
>NZ_JACVUD010000074.1:0-21860 GCF_016624905.1 Stenotrophomonas sp. S49
CCCCCCCCCCCCCCCCCCCCCCCCCCCCCCCCCCCCCCCCCCCCCCCGCCCGGCGGGGGGGGGGCCCCCCCCCCGGCGGATCGTCGTATGTGCGATACACCATCGCACGCCCCGCACATGTGCATCCGCTAGGCTCGGTCCATGGAACTGAGCAGCGAATTCTGGTGGTTCATCCTCATCGGCCTGGGCGCACAGCTGGTCGATGGCGCGCTGGGCATGGCCTTTGGCCTGGTGTCATCGTCGGTGCTGCTGGCCATGGGCATCCCGCCGGCGCAGGCCAGCGCGGCCATCCACACTGCCGAAGTGTTCACCACCGGCGCGTCCGGCGTGTCGCATCTGGTCGCCGGCAATGTCGATAAGCGCCTGTTTTTCCGCCTGGCCCTACCCGGTGCCCTGGGCGGCGCGGTGGGCGCCTATGTGCTGACCCAGCTGCCGGGCGACATCATCCGCCCGCTCATCTACCTGTACCTGCTGGTGCTGGCCATCCTAATCCTGGCACGTGCGGCCGGGCGCTGGATGCCCAAGGGCGAGATCCGCCGGGTACCGGTGCTGGGCTTCTTCGCCGGCCTGCTGGACGCCAGCGGCGGCGGTGGCTGGGGTCCGGTGGCCACGTCCACCCTGCTGGCCCGCGGCGGCCAGGCGCGTACCACCATCGGCACGGTCAACGCCGCCGAGTTCGTGGTCACGGTGACCATTTCGGCCACCTTCCTGCTGTCGATGGGCCTGCAGCACCTGCAGATCGTCGCCGGCCTGTTGATCGGCGGCATGATGGCCGCGCCGGTGGCGGCGATCCTTGTCAAGCGGCTGCAGGAGCGCTGGGTGCTGGTGGCGGTGGGCGTGCTGGTGCTGGGCATCAGCCTGTCCCAGATCGGCCATGCGCTGGGCGGTTATCTGGGGCGCTGACGGCCCGCCGGGCATGGCCCGGCGCTACCCGCGCCTGTTCCGGTAGCGCCGGGCCATGCCCGGCGGCTCTTCGCGAAAAGCAGTCGAGCATGGCTCGACTCTACAACAGACGCCGGTCAGGCCTTGTCGCCGCCGCGGTCGACGCAGCCCCAGTTGAGGATGCGGGTACCGGCCGGCAGCACGCTGCGGAAGAAATCCACCTTGGAGCGCTTCGGGTTCACCACCACCGGCGCCTTGGCGGCCAGCAGCAGCGGCAGGTCGGCGGTGCTGTCCGAATAAGCGATGTCGATGTCGCCATAGCCGCGCTCGCGCAGCATGCGCATCTTTTCCTCGTTGTGGCAGTGCCGGGTGGGGCCGACCCCGCCCAGGCGCGGGCCCACTTCGGTGCCGATCACCGGCACATCCTGGTGGGCCACGAAGGCCAGGATGGCGCGGGCCAGCTCCGGCGGTGCGCCGGTCGCCACCACCACCCTGTCGCCCTTGGCGCGGTGCGCGGCAAACACTTCCAGCGCCTGCGGCAGCAGCTTGGCGCGCATCTGCGCTTCGTTGCGGATCACGTAGGCGTCGATCACCCGGTTGAACTCGCGCGCCCGGTGCAGGCCGAAACTGCCGATCCACACGTAGACCGAAATGCCGGTACGGCGGGTCGGCAGCATCGCCACCAGCGGCCCGGCGATCGGCGTGACCAGCAGCGCGGCCAGCATGCGCAGCGGATTGCGCTTGATCAGCGAGGCGAACAGGTGGGTGCCCGAATCACCGTCGTAGAGAGTGTGGTCGAAGTCGAAAACGACCAGCGGCGCATCCTCGCGCGGCGTTGGATAGTGCGTTGTCATGCCCCGAAGAATAGCTGACGCAGGCCCTCGCCCGGTTCTTCCACGCGCATGAAGGCCTCACCCACCAGGAACGCATGGATGCCGGCGTCGCGCATCAGCGCCACGTCCTGCGGGCCCAGGATGCCGCTCTCGGTCACCAGCAGGCGGTCGCGCGGCACCGCCTTCTGCATGTCCAGGGTGGTCTGCAGCGAGACCTCGAAGGTGCGCAGGTTGCGGTTGTTGATGCCGATCATCGGCGCCGGCACCTGCAGGGTGCGCTCCAGTTCGTCGATGTCATGCACTTCCACCAGCACGTCCATGCCCAGCGACAGCGCCAGTTCGGACAGGGTGGCCAGCTGGGTGTCGTCCAGTGCGGCCACGATCAGCAGGATGCAGTCGGCGCCCAGCACGCGGGCCTCGTACACCTGGTAGGCGTCGATCACGAAGTCCTTGCGCAGCACCGGCAGCGTGCAGGCCTCGCGGGCCTGCTGCAGGTAGGCATCGGCGCCCTGGAAGAAGTCCACGTCGGTCAGCACCGACAGGCAGCTGGCGCCGCCGAACTCGTAGCTGACGGCGATGTCGGCCGGGCGGAAGTCGGGGCGGATCACGCCCTTGGACGGGCTGGCCTTCTTCACCTCGGCAATCACCGCCGGGTCGCCGTTGGCCACCGCCGCCTGCAGCGCGCGCACGAAGCCGCGCACCGGGGGGGCACTGGCCACGGCCGCCTGCAGCGCCTCCAGCGGGCGCTGGGCGCGGCGCTGGGCCACTTCTTCGGCCTTGCGGGCCAGGATCGTCTGCAGGATGTCGCTCATCGTCGTCGCTTCGGTACTGGGGCGGTGAGGACGGCCATTATCGGCCATCGGGTGGGTCAGGCTGAACCGCGCGCTCAGGCAACCAGCGCGCGGGTGGTATCAACGTACTGCTGCAGGCGCTGGCGGGCACTGCCATCGGCGATGGCGGCACGGGCAAGGGCCAAGCCGTCACCGATGTCGCTGGCCACGCCGGCCACGTACAGCGCCGCGCCGGCATTGAGCGCGACGATGTCCAGCGCCGGGCCGGCCTGGTTGTCCAGCACCGCGCGCAGCATCTGGATCGACTGCTCCGGGCTGTCCACGCGCAGGTTGCGGCTGGCCGACATGGCAATGCCGAAGTCTTCGGGGTGGATCTCGTATTCGCGCACCTTGCCGTCGCGCAGCTCGCCCACCAGGGTGCCGGCGCCCAGCGAGATCTCGTCCATGTTGTCGCGGCCCCAGACCACCATCGCGCGCTCGGTGCCCAGCTCGCGCAGCACGCGCGCCTGGATGCCCACCAGATCGGGATGGAACACGCCCATCAGCACCGACGGTGCGCTGGCCGGGTTGGTCAGCGGGCCGAGGATGTTGAAGATGGTGCGCACGCCCATCTCGCGGCGGACCGGTGCGACGACCTTCATCGACGGATGGTGGATCGGCGCGAACATGAAGCCGATGCCGGTCTGTTCGATGGCCGCAGCGACCTGTGCCGGCTGCAGCTCGATGGCCGCGCCCAGCGCTTCCACCGCATCGGCGCTGCCGGACTTGGACGACACGCTGCGGTTGCCGTGCTTGGCCACGCGCGCACCGGCGGCGGCGGCGACGAACATCGCGCAGGTGGAAATGTTGAAGGTGTGCGAGCCGTCGCCACCGGTGCCGACGATGTCGACCAGGTGGGTGGTATCGGCCACCGGCACCGCCAGCGCGAATTCGCGCATGACCGTGGCGGCCGCAGCGATCTCGTCGATGGTTTCCTTCTTCACCCGCAGGCCGGTGAGGATGGCGGCGGTCATCATCGGCGAAACATCGCCGCGCATGATCTGCCGCATCAGGTCGACCATTTCGTCGAAGAAGATTTCGCGGTGTTCGATGGTGCGTTGCAGGGCTTCCTGGGGGGAGAAGCTCATCGGAATGCTCCTTGGATCAGGCCGCCGGGCGCTGCAGGAAATTGCGCAGCAGGGCGTGGCCGTGTTCGGTGAGGATGGATTCGGGGTGGAACTGCACGCCTTCCACCGGGAACTGGCGATGGCGCAGGCCCATGATCTCTTCGATCGAGCCGTCCTCGTTCTCGGTCCAGGCGGTTACTTCCAGCGCGTCGGGCAAGCTGGTCTTGTCCACCACCAGCGAGTGGTAGCGGGTGGCCTGGTAGCGGTCCGGCAGGCCGGCGAACACGCCCTTGCCTTCATGGCGGATGGGCGAGGTCTTGCCGTGCATGATGTTGCCGGCGCGGATGACCGTGCCGCCGTAGACCTGGCCGATGCTCTGGTGGCCCAGGCACACGCCGAGGATCGGCGTGGTCGGGCCCAGCCGCTGGATCAGCTCCAGCGACACGCCTGCTTCATTGGGCGTGCATGGGCCGGGCGAAATGACGATGCGCTCGGGTTTCTGCGCGGCGATCTCGTCCACGCTCATCGCATCGTTGCGCACCACCTTCACTTCGGCACCCAGCGTCTGCAGGTACTGCACGAGGTTGTAGGTGAAGCTGTCGTAGTTGTCGATCATCCACAACATGGTCAGGTTCCGTCGCTTATCAGGAAAATGGCGTACACGTTTTCGGTGTAGGTGATGGGGCCGGCTTCGATGGATTCGCGCGTACCAGGCTCAGGCGCTGCGGCGTAGCCGTGACTGCCGGTCACCGAGATCCGGTCCAGGTTCTGGCCATCCTCGTCCAGCTGGGGCCACTGCCCGGCCCGGATGCCGTAGGCGAAATCCGGTGCCACATCGGAAATGCTGTACAGGCCGCGCAGCGACGTTCCATAGGCTTTGGCCAGGCCCTGCGCCGATTCTCGGGTCTGGGCCGCCGCTTCAGACTTCAGCTCGCGGCGCAGTGCGACCTCACCGGAGTAGGTCGGGGCGACGCTGCTGACCTGCACATGCTCATTCGCTTTCAGCGCGGCCAGCACGTCCTGCATCTGCTTCACGCTGGCAAAGCTGGCACGCAACTGGCGCGAAACGCGGGTACCAATGAACACCTGCCGGCTGTCCTCATAGCGCGTGGCGGGGCCGATGCGCAGGTTGTCCGCGCGCACGCTTCCGTCCACCGCCTTGTGCTGCTTGAACAGCGCCAGCGCGCGCGCCACGTTGTCCTGCACGCGGCGGCGCGCCGCATCGGCGTCCATATCGGTCTCTTCGATGTTCAACTGCAGGCCGAAGCGGTCGGGCATCACCGTGCGGGTGCCCTGCCCCTTCACCAGCAGATGCGGCTGCGAGGGAATGGTATTGGCCTGCGCCCACGCGGACGGGGCCATCGTGGCCAGCAGCGACGACCACAGCAATGCGCTCAGCAGCTTCATGCGGTACTCCTTGTCTTCGGTGGGAACAGCGGAAGGTGCCGCGGCGCAGGCCACGGCACGGGGAAACTCACAGGCCCTTGGCGGCCTGGGCGACGGCGCGGAACAGCGCGCGGCCCTTGTTCATCGTCTCGTCCCATTCCTTGTCCGGGTCCGAGTCGTAGACGATGCCGGCGCCGGCCTGCACGTACAGGCGGCCATCCTTGATGACCGCAGTGCGGATCGCGATCGCGGTATCGGCATCGCCGTGCCAGCCGATGTAGCCGATGCTGCCGGCGTAGACATTGCGCTTGATCGGTTCCAGCTCACGGATCACTTCCAGCGCCCGGATCTTCGGCGCGCCGCTGACCGTACCGGCCGGGAAGGTGGCACGCAGCACGTCGGCGTAGCTCAGGCCCGGCTGCAGCTGGCCGGTCACTTCGCTGACGATGTGCATGACGTGGCTGTAGCGCTCGATCACGAACTGCTCGCCTACTTCCACGGTGCCGGCCCTGGACACGCGACCGGCATCATTGCGGCCCAGGTCGATCAGCATCAGGTGCTCGGCGCGCTCCTTCGGATCGGCCAGCAGCTCGGCTTCCAGCGCCTGGTCCAGCTCGGGCGTGGCGCCACGCGGGCGGGTGCCGGCGATCGGGCGCACGGTGACTTCGCCCACGCCGTCATCAGTATGTTGCAGGCGCACCAGGATTTCCGGCGACGAACCGACCACCTGCAGGTCGCCCACATCCAGGAAATACATGTACGGCGACGGGTTCAGCGCACGCAGCGCGCGGTACACATCCACCGGGCGCGCCTTGAACGGCACGCTCAGGCGCTGGCTCAGCACTACCTGGAAGATGTCACCGGCGCGGATATATTCCTTGCTGCGCTGGACCGCATCGACGAAGCCTTCGCGGGTGAAACCGGAAACGAAATCGGATTCGTCCAGCACATCGCTGTTCAGCGGTACCGGATAGCCCGCGCCCGGTGCGCGCAGCTTGGCGGTCAGCGCATCCAGGCGCGCCTGCGCCTGCTCGAACGCGCCGTCGACCCGCGGGTCGGCATGCACGATCAGGTACAGCCGGCCCTTCAGGTTGTCGAACACCGCCAGTTCGTTGGAATCCAGCAGCAGGATGTCCGGCGTGCCCAGCTCATCACGGCCGGCCGGCGGGGCCAGGCGCGGTTCGATATAGCCGATGCATTCAAAGCCGAACCAGCCGACCAGGCCACCGGTGAAGCCCGGCAGGCCGTCCAGCTTGGGCACCGAGTGGGCGCTGCGCAGCGCCTCGACCTCGGCGAAGGGGTCTGCCACCTCGCGGGTATCCACCACCTGGCCGTCCTCGCGCACGGTCAGGGTGTGGCCGTGGAAGGCGTACACGCGGCGTGCCGGCAGGCCGATGATCGAGTAACGACCAAAGCGCTCGCCGCCTTCGACGGATTCAAACAGGTAGGTATTGGGGCCGTCGGCGAGCTTCAGATAGACCGAAAGCGGCGTGTCCAGGTCGGACAGCACTTCACGGACGACGGGGATATGGGTGTGGCCTTCAGCGGCCTGCTGCTGAAACTGAGCGAGCGAATTCAAGACGACTTTCCTTCCGGGACACAGCGTTATGGGGGCGGACGACGGCAACGGGCCACCATCGCCACCAACGGCGTGCGGAAGAAAGGGTATGCGGGGTCGTCAGGCTGGACACCCGTTGACTGTAACGCAGGTTCGGCGGCAGGGAAACCCTGCGGCCCTAGCCCATGCGTCGCGCATGCTCCTGCGACTCCTGCACCTGCTGCTGGGCCAGACCGGCCTCCACAGACGCGGACCGGCTGGCCGTGACGGCATCCACCTGGGCCGTGCTGACGCTGAGGGGCTGGGCCATGCCCTGGGCTACCTCCACATGGGCATGGCGTCGGTGCGGGGCATTGAGGTCGGCGGTGTCGACGGCAAACGCGCGTGCGCGGTCGTCGCTGAGGACCACGTGGGAGATGGTCTCCAGCCCTTCGCGCTTGGCCTGGGCCGCCAGCGCGCCGGCCAGCTGGTCGCTGTGCAGGTCGGGCACGCGGTTGTGGGCCCGGTCCAGGGCGTGGACGCCGGACTGGGCGCCGAGGAACAGCGGATTGGCCACATGGGAGGGATGATCGATGCCGATCGCCTGCGTGCTGGGTCCCGTGGCCCGGCCACCTGCGGCAGGCACGATGCCGGGCTGCTGCTCGATCAGCTTGCGCGCGGCGGCCTCCTGCGTGCTCAGCGCGGAATCCAGGCTGGGGATCACGGTCGGGTCCATGCCATGGCGGGCGGTCGCCTCGCCGAAGGCTGCCCCGATGCCACGGACCACGCGAGCGGACTGGTCCAGGTTGTGCAGCTTCACCGCGACCATTGGCAGGTTTCCGCTGGGCAGATGCGTGGCGGCGGCCGCCTCAAGGCCAGCTTTTGCCCCGCCCACCGTGGCGAGGGCGACCGGTGCGGTCGCGGTAATGCCCTTCACGTGGGATGCCACAAGATCGTAGCCACGTTCGACATGGGCACCGGCCGTGGCAAAGCCGTTCTGCAGCTTGCCCGCCACCCATTGCCCATCGTGGTTGATGGCGGTGGCCACGCGCTCGCCCGTCGCGCGAGCGCCCGCAGCGTCGGCATGGGCCTGCGTGGTCGCGTGCTGCGCACGTTGCTCGCCGAGATCACGAACGGCGTCGCCCTGCCGGGCCAGTTTGTCGGCCACGTTTTCCATGCCCACGCTGCCCGCTACCCACGACAACGCGGACAGCCCACGGGCGCCGGCCTGCGACTGCACGCGATGCACCGTGGCTTCAATGCTGCCGGTCAGTTCACGCCCGGAAGCAATCACCGTGCTTGCCGCGCGCGCCCCCACCTGCAGGCTGGCCGAGCCCATGTTCACCACCTGGCCGATGGCCATGCCTTCGGTCTTCAGCACGCGCTCGACGCCATCACCGGTTCTGTCCAGCACATGGGCAGTGGCAGCGCCGGCCTTTTCCACCTGCTCGCCGATCAAGCGACCGTTGCGCATACCATGCGCCGTGGCGTGCAGCACGGTGGACAGCGGGCCCGCCAGTTCCGCCACCTGGCTGGGCGCGGCCACCTGCGGTCGATCAATCAGCGCGCCTTGCGCATCGCGCGTCTTGGCCTCGAGCAGCAGTTCGAGGCGCCCTGCCGCAAGCGGAATATCGCGCAGCGCCTGCTGACCCGGCTGGGTCGCCAGCTGTTCGATGAACTGTGCAGCGGCGGTCTGCGCGCCCGGCGGCAGACTCTCGCGCAGCTGCTCACCGACAACCTTCTGCATGACCGGGTCCTTCAGCACCATGCCCAGCTCGTTGGCGAGCACACCATAGCCGCGGCGCTGATGCTCGCTCAGGCGGTGCATGCCGTTCTGCACATCGTTCAGCACCTCACCCGTGGTCTGGTAGGTGTGCACGGTCTGCCCGGTGTCGAACGTCGGCAGGCCGTTGTCCTTGGCGTAACGCGATGCGGTTGCCGGATGCAGGCCAGCGGCATTGAAAGTGGTGGCGCGCGCGCCGGTGACGGCGGAAGCGGCGGAGGCCATGCCGCCGCCGAGAGAGTGGCCGGCTATTTCGAAGCCGCCGGAGCTTCGACTATTGACCAACGATGCAAGCGTCATCGCGCGATCGTAGTAATCGCTGCGCATTCCGATGCCCTGCATTCCATTGTTCAGGAAGTCCTCGCCCAGAGACTCCCTGTGACCCGCTGGCACCGAGGGATCGATGATCTCGCCGGTTGACCCCTTGTAGACAAGTACAGGCTTTGCATCCTGCCCCAGCACCCTCTTGTCTGGCAGATAGATCTCTGCGCGAAAGCCTGACTGTGTGGGTTGGAGATGACGCTGCAACTCGTCGTCCGTCATGTTGATTCCCGCAGCCCGAAGTGCCGCAGGATCTGTGCTCGCGCGCGTCCACCCTGCCGGCGGCTCACCGTCGTGCTTGGCTGCCCGATAGACATCGGCTGCCAAGCCGGACATTTCCCGGGAGTGGTAAGTCTCCTTGAGGCGATCTGCCTCTTCTTCGTGACCACTGTCGCGCAACTGCTTGACCAGCATATTCTGCTGTTGAACTTGGCGAGCACGCGACTCGATGTCGGAATCATTCATGGCAAACTCCATTGCGCTTTCGCGGGCTCAACGCAGAGCCAACGTTGCTTATCCAGCATGGGCGCATCTGATAGTGTCATGCCATCACGGCCAAATATTTCAGAGCGACGATGCGCGTCCGACTTCACAATATGATGGCTAGAGCGCTAACAAGCGCGACTCTTGTCACACTTTTACTCATCACTGGATGCGCCGTTTCATCCACACACGGTGCTGATGAGTTCTTTGAAGGACAGCCACTGCAGTTGGCGATCGCGTCCGAGCAGGGCGATGCAGAGACGATACGGCGCCTCATCAAGGACGAAGGGGTCGATCCGGACCACACGTTTTCGTCACGCGACGGGATTCCACTGATTGCATGGCCGCTCCGCGCAAAGAATCTGCAGGGTCTTCAGCTGCTCCTGGAGAATGGTGCAGATCCAAACGCACGCGCCGTCATAAAAATGAATGGGCAAGAGATTCATTTCAACAACGCTCTGGTGTATGCGGCAAAGATGGACGACCCCCGCTTCCTCGAGGCTTTGCTCAAGCACGGAGGAGATCCGAATACGCGCAACTCCAACCATGAAACGCTGATGTATCAAGCATTCATCAGCGGCAATCAATGGAAGAATATCCAGCTTCTGGTTGAGAACGGGGCTCGCGTCAACGAACCAAACCTAGGCAAGAACGACACCGTTCTTAGCCTCTACACAGGCAGAGGCGGGTTTGATTACGCCTACTGGTTGCTGGAACATGGAGCGGACCCGACAATTTCCCTACCCCCCATCGAAGGAACCACCCAATCGCCCCGACAGGTGATGGTCGAGGACATCTACTGGGAAATCACCACGCCCGACAACCTGCCGTGGCAGAAGAAGTGCCAGCAATGGTTGGCTGAGCGCAACATCCCACGCCCGCCGATGCCCGAGCACATCCGCAGGAAGCGGGAGGCCTTCAAGTTCCCGACCAGGGAAGAAGACATCCCGCTGCTATAAGGACAGATGACATGGACGTTCGCCTTCGTGATCCCATCTTCCGTCCCGCCCTCTTGGCGGCAGCATTGACACTGCTTTCAGCATGCGCGCCGCAATCGACGCATGGCGCTGAGGGTTACTTTGAAGGCAAGGCTTTACAGCTGGCGATTGCCGCCGAAGGCGGCGACTCCGATGCCATACGTCACCTTGTCAAAGACGAGGGCGTCGACCCGGACAAGGCGTTTTCATCGCGCGACGGAATTCCCCTGATCGCATGGCCGCTGCGAGCTCGCAGCATCGAGGGACTGAAAGCCCTGCTCGATGCCGGTGCAAACCCCAACACCCGCGAGTCCAAGCAGATGAACGGGCAGTTGATCAACTTCGACAACGCGATGGTCTACGCGGCGAAGATGGACGACGCGCGCTATCTGGATCTTCTGCTTAAGCATGGCGGAAATCCCGATACGCGCAACGTCAACAATGAGACGCTTCTCTATCAGGCGTTCATCAGCGGAAATCAATGGAAGAATGTCCAGACGCTGGTGAAAAACGGCGCAGATGTAAATGAATCCAATCGCCGCAGCTTGGGCGACGACACCGTCCTGAGCTGGTACACACGGAGAGGTGGGTTCGACTATGCCTACTGGCTGCTGGAGCACGGTGCAGATCCCACCATCTCCCAGCCTGTACAGGAAGGATCGGGCAAGACTGCCCGTCAGCTGATGGTCGAAGACATCTACTGGGAAATCACCACGCCCGACAACCTGCCGTGGCAGAAGAAGTGCCAGCAATGGTTGGCTGACCGCAACATCCCACGCCCGCCGATGCCCGAGCACATTCGCAGAAAGCGGGAGGCTTTCAAGTTCCCCAGCCGGGAAGAAGACATCCCGCTGCTGTAGCCCGTAGCTCAAGCCCCGGAAAGCAGCTCGCAGCCAGCCGGCAGGTGCATGCGCACCCGGCCCGGCACGCAGTCGATACGGAAGCGGCGGGCCTGCACCGGCTCGCCGTCCAGGTTCAAGGTCAGCGCCTGCGGGGCCTCGATCTGCAACCACGGCAACTGCGCGCGCGTTGCCACGCGCTCCAGCGCGGCTTCCTTGCCACCGGTCAGCATCTGGCCGATCGTGGCGGCCACCTCGCCTTCCAGTTCGGGCACCACGGTCACGTCCAGCAGACCGTCATCGATCAGTGCCTGCGGGCACAGCTGCTGGCCGCCACCGGCCTGGCGGCCGTTGCCGATGCCCAGGGCGATGAAGCCGCCTTCCCATGCGAAATCCGGGCCGGACAGGCGCGCGGTGATCGGCTCGATGCGGCCCAGTTTGGCGATGCCGGTGATGACGTAGGCCAGCCCGCCCAGCATTTTTTTCAGACCTGCATCGGTTTCCACGGTCACCTGGGTGCCGAAGCCGCCGCTGGCCAGGTTGGCGCACCACCAGGTCCGCCCGTCGGCGTCCACGCGCAGCAGGTCCACGGCGCGCGCGGCGGCCTGCCCGATCAATGCAAAGGCCTGCTGGGGTTCTGTGGGAATGCCGGCGGAAGTGGCGAAATCATTGGCCGTGCCCATCGGCACCAGCGCCAGCGAGGGCAGCGCCTCGGCCGGTTCATCGCGGTGGGCCAGGGTTTCGGCCACGGCGCTGAGCGTGCCATCGCCGCCGGCGGCCACGATCACGTCCACGCCATGGTCGATGGCTTCGGCCACGTAACGCTCGGCGTCGCCCTCTTCCCAGGTCACCCGCACTTCCAGCTGCACGCCCTGCTGCCGCCAATGGCCGACGGCACTGCGCAGGTCGTCGTCGCCTGCGGATTTGCCGTTGAGGATCAGGCGCCAGCGCGGGGTGGTCATGCAGTGCTTCCGGGAGGGGGTGGCACAGGCTAGCAACGCCGCGTTTGCCCGCGGTGAATGTCATCCAGGTGTCATGGATGGCCCGGAGAATGGAAGGCCATAGCAGGGATGATGGATGGAGGCAGGATCAGCCTCCCACGCATGCAGCGAAGCCGCGCCGGGGATTGGCGCGGCTTTTTTTTTTGCGCGCGGGCAGTGCGAACCAAGGTTCGCACCTACCAGAAGCATCAACCGTTGGCGAAATCGTGCAGCGCCTGGCCCTGCAGCCGGTACACGGTCCACTCGTCCTGCGGCTTTGCGCCGGCGGCGGTGTAGAACTCGATGGCCGGTGTGTTCCAGTCCAGCACCGACCATTCGAAACGACCGCAGCCTTCGGCCACGGCCTGGCGCGCGATGTACTTCAGCAGTGCCTTGCCGGCGCCGGCGCCGCGCTTTTCCGGGCTGATGTACAGGTCTTCCAGGTAGATGCCCTTGCGGCCCAGCCAGGTGGAATAGTTGTAGAAGTACACCGCATAGCCGATGGCTTCGCCGTCGGCTTCGCAGATCAGCGCGCGGGCGCTGGCATCGGCACCGAACAGGCTCTCGGCAATGCCGATCTCATCGGTCTGCACCGCGTGCTCGGCCTTCTCGTAGATGGCCAGTTCGCGGATGAAGCGCAGGATCAGGCCGGCGTCGGCCACGGTGGCCGCGCGGATGTTCAACACGGCCGCCGTGCCCATGGCTCAGCCCCGCGCCGCAGCGACATTCGCGCGCATCTGCGCGATCACGTCCTGGTAGCTGGTCTTGGCGTTGAAGATGGCCGAACCGGCAACGAAGGTGTCAGCGCCGGCGGCGGCGATTGCACCGATGTTGTCGGCCTTCACGCCACCATCGATCTCCAGGCGGATGTCCTTGCCGCTGGCATCGATCTTCTGGCGCACCACGCGCAGCTTGTCCAGCGCCGAGGGAATGAAGGCCTGGCCGCCGAAGCCCGGGTTGACCGACATCAGCAGCACCAGGTCCAGGTCATCCAGCACCCAGTCCAGGATGTCCACCGGGGTGGCCGGGTTCAGCACGATACCCGGCTTGCAGCCCAGCGAGCGGATCAGCTGGATGGTGCGGTGCACGTGGCGGCTCGCTTCCGGGTGGAAGCTGATGTAGGTGGCACCGGCCTCGGCGAAATCGGGAATGATGCGGTCCACCGGCTCGACCATCAGGTGCACGTCGATCGGCGCGGTGACGCCGTGCTTGCGCAGCGCCTGGCAGACCATCGGGCCGATGGTCAGGTTCGGCACGTAGTGGTTGTCCATCACATCGAAATGGACCCAGTCCGCACCGGCGGCCAGGACGTTGTCCACTTCCTCGCCCAGGCGGGCGAAATCGGCGGACAGGATGGACGGGGCGATGAGGCAGTTGGACATGGCCGGGGCCTTGGGCACGAGGGGAAAGGGGTTCAGCGCTTGCGCAGGGTCTTGATGCGGTCGTAGGCGGCATTGATGCGCCGCGACTTCTGTTCGGCCTGCTGCTGCAGCTCGGGGGCGGCGCCACCCAGCTTGTCGGGGTGGTACTGGGAAATCAGCTTGCGGTAGGCGCGCTCGATCTCGGCGTCGGTGGCCTCGGAGGTCAGCCCCAGCTCCCGGTACGGGTTTTCCTTGTTCAGGCGGAACCAGTCCGAGTCGAAGGCATGGCCCAGCAGCAGGCCTACCACCGCCCCGAACAGCGGATTGGGCCGGAACAGCAGGGCCCCGGCGATGAATCCGAGGAGTTTTCCGTACCAGCGCATGGCGTTCCGGGGGCGACCGACGAAATGGACGATCATTTTACGTCACAGCGGGCCCGGACCGCTTTACACTAGGCCGCCCGCTGGTCAGCGGGCCCGCCGGGTCCGTTGGGCAGCCGTATCGACAAAGCCCCAGGAGTGCCCGTGCCGACCACGCTGTTGCAATCCGATCTCCCCGGCCTGCCCTTGCGCCATCGCGGCAAGGTGCGTGATGTGTTCGATATTCCGCGCGAGCGGCTGCCGGCAGGGACCCCGCCGGGCGATTACCTGCTGATGGTGGCCACCGATCGCCTGTCGGCGTTCGACGTGGTGCTGCCCGACCCGATTCCGGGCAAGGGCGAAATGCTCTGCCAGGTGTCCAATTTCTGGTTCGCCAAGACCGCGCACCTGATGCCCAACCACCTGACCGGCATCGATGTGGCCAGCGTGCTGCCCGAGGGCGTGGACCCGGCCCTGTATGCCAAGCGCGCGGTGGTGACCCGCAAGCTGAAGCCGGTGCCGGTGGAGGCGATCGCCCGCGGCTACCTGATCGGCAGCGGCTGGAAGGACTACCAGCGCACCGGCAAGGTGAGCGGTATCGACCTGCCCGACGGCCTGCGCCAGGCCGAGCAGCTGCCCGAGCCGATCTTCACCCCTTCGACCAAGGCCGCCGTGGGCGACCATGACGAGAACATCGATTTCGATGCGATGGTCAAGCAGGTGGGTGCGGACCTGGCCGAGCGCGTGCGCGATGCCACCCTGCGCATCTACAAGTTCGCCGCCGATTACGCCCGCGAGCGCGGCATCATCCTGGCCGATACCAAGTTCGAGTTCGGTACCGATGCCGATGGCCGTCTGTACATCATGGACGAGATGCTGACCCCGGATTCCTCGCGTTACTGGCCGGCCGACGAGTACGAAGTGGGCACCAGCCCGCCGAGCTACGACAAGCAGTTCGTGCGCGATTACCTGGAGACGCTGGACTGGGGCAAGACCGCCCCGGGCCCGACCATCCCGGCCGAGATCATCGAGCGCACCCGCGCCAAATACGCCGAGGCGCTGCAGCGCCTGGCCGGCATCAGCGTCGACTGATGCCCCTGCGCCCCCGGCCTGGCCGGGGGCGTTCTGTGTGGGGTGACCGACGGCGGGATGGAATGGGGCCGGACGTAATGCACCCGATGAACGGCACCCGGTAGAGTCGACCGTTGGTCGACTGCTCTCCGTTCAAACCGCGAAAATCGCCGCGCTGCGCGCGATAGTCGACCAACGGTCGACTCTACCCCGTCGTTTCCACACAGTCGGCCCCACCCAGTCGGTCCCGCACAGTCGCCCCCACCATTCGACGCCCCCCATCACCGCGCGGCGCTGCGGGAGTATGCTGGCCGCATGCAGACCACCACCCAGCTTGCACGCCCCGTCGATCGCTACTTCGCCAGCTATTCCGACGACCACCAGAACCCGATCAACCAAGCCATCCATGTGGTGGCGGTGCCGGCCATCCTGTGGTCGGTGGTGGCCCTGCTGTGGTGCGTACCGCCGCTGATCACCTGGTTCCAGCACGGCATCTGGGCGGCGTTTGCGATGTTCAGCGCCTGGTGCTTCTACAACAAGCTGTCGCGCCCGCTGGGCATCGGCATGCTCATCCAGTTCTTCGTGTTCGGCTGCCTGTGCCGCCTGCTGGAAGCCGAAATCGGCCTGCATGCGCTGCGCTGGCTGGCGGTAGGGGTATTCGTGGTGGCCTGGATCGCCCAGTTCATCGGCCACAAGTTCGAGGGCCGCAAGCCCAGCTTCCTGACCGATCTGACTTACCTGCTGATCGGCCCGGCCTGGGTGATGGCCAAGTTGTACCGCAAGCTGGACTGGCGCTACTGAGCGCCGCGCGGCTTTCCTGAACGGGGCCGCGCGCTCACCGTGGCTGTACGCCGTGCCTGCCACGCTGCCGGGCAGGCCGTGGCTGAACCCATCCGTTGCCGACCCACGTGAACCCGCAGCCCCTGCGGTGCAGGGCCTGCGCCCTTCCGTGCGCGGGCGTAGGGGCCGATTCGGCAAAGCCGCCACACGTACCCGGCAAGGCCGCAAACGCCCCATATTGCGCTGCAAAAAACATGAATACCGCACGTTACATGCTGTTTGTCGCCGTTACATGGGTTTCGGCGACATTTGACTGGCTGTTAGACTCACTGACCTGCTCGTGAATCATGGATTCCCTGCATGCTCCCCAGCCTGCCCCTGCTGCTGGCCCTGCCGTTCCTGATGGCAGCGGCCGTTGCCGCCTTCCCCCGTAGTTCGCGCACCACTGCTGCCTGGCTGGCGGCGCTGGCGCCGTTGGGCGGGCTGGCCATTCTTGGCTGGCTGACCCCAGCGGTGATGGACGGCCAGGTGGTGCGCAGCGTGGTGCCCTGGCTGCCGCAGATCGGGCTGGATTTCGCCCTGCGCCTGGATGGCCTGGCCTGGATGTTCGCCGGCATGGTGCTGGGCATCGGCGCGCTGGTGGTGCTGTATGCGCGCTACTACCTGAGCAGCCAGGACAACGCCCACCGCTTCTACTGCTACCTGCTGCTGTTCATGGGCGCCATGCTGGGCATGGTGATTTCCGGCAACCTGCTGTTGCTGATGATCTTCTGGGAAATGACCAGCATCAGCTCGTTCCTGCTGATCGGCTTCTGGTCGCACCGGCAGGACGCCCGCGAGGGCGCGCGCATGGCGCTGGTGATCACCGGTGGCGGTGGCCTGGCCCTGCTTGGTGGCGTGCTGCTGATCGGCCGCATCGTCGGCAGCTTCGACCTGGACGTGGTGCTGGCCGCCGGCGAGCAGATCCGCGCCAGTGCGCTGTACCCGTATGCGCTGTTCCTGGTGCTGGCCGGCATCTTCACCAAGAGCGCGCAGTTCCCGTTCCATTTCTGGCTGCCGCACGCGATGGCCGCCCCTACCCCGGTGTCGGCGTACCTGCATTCGGCCACCATGGTGAAGGCCGGCGTGTTCCTGCTGGCACGCCTGCACCCGGCGCTGGCTGGCAGCGATCTGTTCTTCTACACGGTCAGTGGCATTGGTGCGCTCACCCTGCTGATCGGCGCCTGGAACGCGATCTTCCAGCACGATCTGAAGGGCCTGCTGGCCTATTCGACCATTTCCCACCTGGGCCTGATCACCCTGCTGTTCGGCCTGTCCACGCCGATGGCGGTGGTGGCCGGCGTGTTCCATATCCTCAACCACGCCACGTTCAAAGCGTCGTTGTTCATGGCCGCCGGTATCATCGACCACGAGACCGGCACCCGCGACATGCGCCGCCTGGGCGGCCTGCGCAGGTTGATGCCGTTCACCAGTGCGCTGGCCATCATCGCCTCGCTGGCGATGGCCGGCATCCCGCTGCTCAATGGCTTCCTGTCCAAGGAAATGCTGTTTGCCGAGGCGCTCACCGCCGGTGGCCCGGGCACCATGCGCATGGCGGTGTCGATCGCCGCGCTGCTGGCCGGCGTGTTCGGCGTGGCCTACAGCCTGCGCTTCGTGCACGACACCTTCTTCGGCGATGGCCCGCACGACCTGGACCACGTGCCGCATGAGCCGCCGCGCTGGATGAAGGTGCCGGTGGAGATCCTGGTGGTGATCTGCGTGGCGGTGGGCATTGCCCCGGCGCTGACCATCGCCCCGGTGCTGCATGCCGGTGCGGCGGCCATCCTGGGCAGTGCCATGCCCGACTACAGCCTGTCGGTCTGGCATGGGTTCAACCTGCCGCTGGCGATGAGCGCGGTGGGCGTGGTTGGCGGCGTGGCGCTGTATTTCGGCCTGCGCAGGCTGATCAATCTGCACGGGGTGCAGAACACCGCCACCGGCCGCAACGTCTTCCATGCGCAGCTGGATGCGCTTTCCGCGCTGGCCATGCGCCTGACCAACGGCATTGCCAACGGCAGCCTGCAGCGCATGCTGCTGGGCCTGGTGCTGGTGGCGGTAGTGGTGGGCGCGGCGCCGTTCGTGGCCAACCCGGGCTCGCCCAACTGGACCAAGCCGCAGCCCATTCCGCTGCTGGGCTGGGCGCTGTGGCTGGTGATGATGGGCTGCGCGGTGGCCACCCTGCGCATCTACAAGCAGCGCCTGCTGGCAGTACTGCTGGTGGGCGGGGTGGGCCTGATGGTTGCGCTGACCTTCGTGTTCCTGTCCGCACCGGACCTGGCCCTGACCCAGCTGCTGGTGGAGATGGTGACCCTGGTGCTGATGCTGCTGGGCATGAACTACCTGCCTGCACAGTCCGGCCCCGAGCGGCCGCGCTGGCGCAAGCGCCGTGATGCGGTGATCGCCATCATCGCCGGTGCCGGCCTGGGTGCGCTGGCCTACACCGCCATGACCCTGCCGCCGAACACCATGGCCGGCGAAATGCTGGCGCGCTCGCTGCCCGAGGCCTACGGCCAGAATGTGGTGAACGTGATCCTGGTGGACTTCCGCGGCTTCGATACCTTCGGCGAGATCACCGTGTTCGGCATCGCCGCGCTGGTGGTGCACGCCCTGCTGCGGCGTACCCGCATGGCGCCGGAACAGATCATGCCCGGCCCACCGATCAAGCTGCCGGTGCCGGCCGACCTGGCCCAGATCATGTTCCCGCTCACCCTGACGGTGTCGATCTTCCTGTTCCTGCGCGGCCACAACGCGCCCGGCGGCGGCTTCATTGCCGGCCTGGTGCTGGCGGTGCCGCTGCTGATCCAGTACGTGATCCAGGGCTCGGCGTCGGTGGAATCGCGCTTCGGCTTCGACTACATCCGCTGCATCGGTGCCGGCCTGCTGATCGCCCTGCTCAGCGGCTGCGCCTCGATGCTGTTCGGCGTGCCGTTCCTGACCAGCGGCCATATCGACCTGCACCTGCCGCTGATTGGCGAGGTGCCGCTGGCCAGCGCGATTGGTTTCGATATCGGCGTGTACCTGGTGGTGTTCGGCGGCGCCATGCTGATGCTGTCGATGATGGGCACGATCAAACCCTCGCGCACCCGCACCGCGCGCAAGGGCGAGATCGATCTGCAACGCCGTTCCGCCCTGACCGGGGAGATGCACTGATGGAACTGGCCCTGGCCACCGCGATCGGCGTACTGACCGCCATCGGTATCTACCTGCTGCTGCGCGCGCGCAGCTTCGATGTGATCCTGGGCATGACCTTCCTGTCCTACGCCACCAACCTGCTGATCTTCGCCGGTGGTCGCGTGGTGCAGGGCAAGGCGCCGGTGCTGCAGGAAGGCATGGACAGCCACCTGGGCAACTACACCGACCCGCTGCCACAGGCGCTGGTGCTGACGGCCATCGTGATCGCCTTTGCGATGACCGCGGTCAGCATCGTGCTGGCCATGCGCAGCCGCAGCGACAACCACAGTGACCATGTGGACGCCCACGAACCGGACGACGACGCACCGCCGCGCCGGGGCGAGGACCACGCATGAACCATCTGGTGATCCTGCCGATCCTGGTTCCGCTGCTGGGCGCTGCGCTTTCGCTGTTCGTCGAACACCGCCGCTATGGCCCGAAGGTGCAGCGCGCGGTGGCGTGGACCGCACTGGGCGCGCTGGCGCTGGTGGTGGGCCTGCTGTTTGCCGCCACCGCCGGCGGTGATATCCAGGTCTATCTGCTGGGCGACTGGCCGGCGCGGCTGGGCATTGCCCTGGTGGCCGACCGCCTGTCGGCGTGGATGCTGCTGACCACCCTGCTGCTGGCCATTCCCTGCCTGCTGCATGCGTGTTCGGGCTGGGACCGGCGCGCACCGCACTTCCATGCGCTGTTCCAGTTCCAGCTGGTGGGCCTGAACGGTGCGTTCCTGACCGGCGACATCTTCAATCTGTTCGTGTTCTTCGAGGTGATGCTGATCGCCTCCTACGGCCTGCTGCTGAGCGGCGGCCGCGGCCTGCGCATGCGCATCGGCCTGCATTACGTGGTGTTCAACGTCACCGCTTCCACCCTGTTCCTGATTGCCCTGGGCCTGCTGTACGCCTCGCTGGGCTCGCTGAACATGGCCGAGCTGTCGCAGCGCATCGCGCAGGTGCCGCCGGCGCAGCTGACCCTGGTGAAGGCCACTATGGGCCTGTTGCTGCTGGTGTTCTGCGCCAAGGCCGCACTGATGCCGCTGTACCTGTGGCTGCCCGAGGCCTATTCGCGCGCGCCGGCAGCGGTGGCCGCACTGTTTGCGATCATGACCAAGGTCGGCCTGTACGCGGTGCTGCGCATCCAGATGCTGTGGTTCGGTGAGGATGCCGGGGCGATGGCCGGCTACGGCCGCGACTGGCTGCTGTGGGCCGGCGTGGGCACCCTGGTGCTGGGCGGCCTGGGCGCATTGGCCGCCACCCGCCTGCGCGTGCTGATTTCCTACCTGGTGATCGTTTCGGCGGCCACCTTGTTCATTGCCTTCGCGGTGGGCACGCCGCGGGTGCTGTCCGCCGGCCTGTACTACCTGCCGCACAGCAGCTTCGTGGCCGCAGCACTGTTCCTGGTGGCCGATCTGATCCGGCGACGCCGCGGCGGTGCGAGCGATCGCAAGGAAGTGGTGGCGCCGATGCCGGGCAAGGAAACGCCGGCGGTGCTGTTCCTGATCGGCGCGGTGTCGGTGGCCGGCCTGCCGCCGCTGTCCGGCTTCCTGGCCAAGGCCGCACTGCTGGCCGGCATGCCGGCGCAGTACACCGGCGTGGTGTGGACGGCGGTGCTGGTCAGCAGCCTGCTGGTCATCATGGGCCTGACCCGCGGTGGCATCCGCCTGTTCTGGCGCGTGCCGGCACCGGACCCGGCGCTGCCGCCGCCGCGCAAGGCGCCGCTGCGCCGCGTCGAGCTGTATGCCGCCTGCCTGCTGCTGGCCTATGGCATCGGCATGACCCTGGGCGCTGCCCCGCTGATGCGCCACACCGATGCCATCGCCGCGCAGCTGCTGCAGCCGGGCGAGTACGTGCAGCAACTGCGTGCGACCACGCCGGAGATCCGCCAGCCATGAACGCACAGCGCTCGTTGTTCCGCCGCATCATCCCCTCGCCCGCCCTGAGCATCATGGTGGTGGCGTTCTGGGTGCTGATGTCCGACAGCTTCACCCTGGGCCAGATCGTGCTGGGCCTGGTGCTGGGCGTGGTGGTGCCGCTGTTCGCCGCGCGCCTGGACCGCGAATTCGCCCGTATCGGCACGCTGCGGCCGGTGCCCAAGCTGCTGTTCGTCACCCTGTGGGACATTCTGGTGTCCAACATCCGGGTGGCGATCCAGGTGCTGGGGCCGGAAAAGAACATCCACCCCGGTTTCATCTGGTTGCCGCTGGACATCGCCAACATCCACGGTATCGCCGCGCTGACCAGCATGATCACCCTGACCCCCGGCACGGTGTCGGCTGCGTTGAGCGACGACCGCCGTTTCCTGCTGGTGCACGTGCTGCACCTGGACGACCCGCAGGAGCTGATCGACACGATCAAGCGCCGTTACGAAGCCCCGTTGATGGAGATCTTCCCATGACTGGATTCCAGATCATCCAGACCACCCTGGTGGTGTGCATGCACGTGGTCGGCCTGGCCATGCTGCTGGCTACCTGGCGCCTGCTGCGCGGGCCCACCGTGCCCGACCGCATCCTGGCGCTGGACACCCTGTCGGTGACCGCCATCGCCGAGCTGATGCTGTTCGGCATGTACCTGAACTCGGCCATCTACTTCGAAGCGGCGCTGGTGATCGCCATGCTGGGCTTCGGCAGCACGGTGGTGCTGAGCAAGTTCGTGCTGCGGCGGGACATCGTCGAATGATCACCTTCATCCAGATCGCGCTGTCGGTGCTGCTGCTGTTCGGCTGCTTCTTCATCCTGGTGGGCGCGCTGGGGCTGGTGAAGCTGTCCACCTTCTTCAAGCGCCTGCATGCGCCGACCAAGGCCAGCACGCTCGGCGTGGGCTGCGTGCTGGTGTGTTCGGTGTGCTACCACATCTTCCTGGGCCAGGACCCGCAGCCGCGCGAGCTGTTGATTACCGTGTTCCTGTTCATCACCGCGCCGATCAGCGCGCACCTGATGGCCAAGGCCGCGCTGTCGCTGCTGATGGAAACCCGGCCCAGCCTGCCGGGCAACGAGCGCGCCGCCGAAGAGCAGTTGCCGCCGCCGGAACCGGAGCGGGAAGAGGAAACCAGCGCGCGTTGAGGGTGGGTGCGGTAGGTGCCGACCCTTGGTCGGCACGTGGGTAGAGTCGGGGGGGGGGGGGGGGGGGGGCGGGCGGAGGGGCGGGGGGGGCTGCGTGCTCAAGGCA
>NZ_JACVUD010000075.1:0-21726 GCF_016624905.1 Stenotrophomonas sp. S49
GGTCACTTCACCATGGGGGCTCGTAGGCGCCATCCATGGCGCCTGCGGTCCCGCCTGCCCATACCACCCCGCCTTCGACAGATGGCTGCGATCTGTAGGGACGGCACGGGGTCGGATCCCGTTGCGCAGCGACGGGCTCTGACCCCGGATGGATCTCGGTGAGTGACAGATTCATCCACGCATGGCGTGGATCTACCCGATCACGGTTGCGCCAGTAGATCCACGCCATGCGTGGATGCGTTCCCCAAGGTCACCATGGGTTCAGTGCCGCACGCTGAATGCGCGGCGTTGGCGGGTAGACTGTGGCTCTCGCTTCCCTCGAATACCGGTTGCCCGATGTCTTTCCGATTCCGCTGGTTGCCCCTGTTGTGCCTGGCCCTTGCCGGCTGCAAGCAACTGGAAAATCCCGGCAACGTGACCGCGGCCGACAAGGCGACGCGGGCGCCGGCCAGCGATGGCGAGAACATGGTGTCGATCAATGCCGCCGATGCGCCGCCGCCGCCGGCACCGCCGCGCAGTCGGGCGGACCGGCCGTGGGCGGCGGCGCAACTGGAAAACGGCAACGCCTGGATCAGCTGCAGCACCGATTACGCCGGTGGGGAGGGCGATGGTGTGGCGCTGGAAGGGCTGGGGCGCGATCAGATCCAGCAGGCGCTGGCACCATGCGCCGAGCGTGGGCTGCTGCGCGTGCGCTATGCCGGCAAGATCAATCCCGGTTTCGCCGAACTGGTCTGGCGCCTGGCCGTGGTGGCCGACGCGCTGAAGATCCACAAGCGCATCCTCGATCTGGATTCCAGTGGCGGCCAGGTGGAATCGGCCATCGTGGCCGGCGACAGCATCGGTGAATCGGGCTGGACGATCTGGGTGCGCGAAGGGTCGATCTGCCACAGCGCCTGCGTGTTCGTGCTTGCCGCGGGCGACAACCGCCTGCTGTCGGGCAAGGTCGGCATCCACCGTATGATGCGCATCAGTTCCAAGGCGACCTCGCGCGCGGAACTCAACCGCGAACTGCACGAGGTCTATGACAACGTGAAGGATTACCTGCAGCGCAACGGCGTTGCCGTGGGCGTGGCCGATCTGATGATGACCGTGCCCAACCGCAGCCTGCGCCTGCTCACTCCCGAAGAGCTGCGTCAGTTCGGCCTGGATGGCACCAATGCGGTGCAGGACGATCTGGAGCGGATCAAGCAGATGCGCACCTGCGGCGATGATTTCGTGCAGCGCAAGGATGCCTTCCTGGTCGCCTTCGACCAGCAGTGCAAGCGCGAGGGCGTGGACATGGAATCGATCAACAGCTGCGGGCAGGCGCTGAAGGAACGCTTCGGCTTCCCCGATCCGGTGTGCCCGGAAGAAAGTCCGTTGTCCGAGATCGATGTGGCCACCCTGCCGCCGGCGCCGCCCGAGCCGCCGGTGGCCGAGCAGCCGCCGGCTGCTGGTAGCGGCGGCGCACCCGCCCAAGCCGAGGCCGCTGCACTGGAAGCCAGCAGTACTACGCGCTGACGAGCCGATCACCGCGCTGGCGTAGACTGCGGTTCCATTCATTGAACCGGCGGTGGCCATGAAGCGCGCGTTCCTGTTGCTGTCCCTGTTGCCCCTGGCCGCACTGGCGCAGGCACCTGCGCCGGCCACGCCCGCACCGGCGCCGGCGCGCCCGGCACCGGCCACGTCGGCCGCTGCCAAGCCCGCCACCGCGGCTGCGCCGACGCTGACCCCGGCCCAGCAGGCCCAGGTGCAGAAGCAGGACGCAGAAATGACCGCCGCGGCGCTGAAGGCCGCGCAGCTGGTCGATGGCAACCGCGCCGGTGAGCTGTGGGACGGTGCTTCGGTCGTGGCGCGCCGCGCTGTCCCCAAGGCCGCCTTCGTCAGCCAGCTCACGGCCGACCGTACCCGCCTGGGCGCCCTGGCCGGGCGTGGCCAGCCCAGCGTGACCCGGGTGAAATACGGCCCCGGCGCGGCGGTGCCGGAAGGGCTGTACATCAACGTCAGCTTCCCCACCCGCTTTGCCAGCAGCGCTCAGCCGGTGCGCGAACTGGTGTCGTTCCGTTTCGACGAAGACCAGACCTGGCGCCTGGCCGGCTACAGCCTGCGCGCTTCCGTTCCCTGACGGAGATCGAACATGGCGACCGAACTGACGATGCTGGCCTGGGCCATGCTGCTCGGCTTCGTGCATATCTTTGCCGCCACCGGTGCGGCCACCCGCGAGCGCGGCCTGAAGTGGAACGCCTCGGCACGCGACGGCCAGAACGCGCCGCTGGGTGCGCTGGCGGCGCGGTTGGCGCGGGCCCAGGCCAATTTCTTCGAAACCTTCCCGTTCTTCGCCGCCGCCGCCATTGCGGTGGTGCTGTCCGGGCGCAGCAGCGAGCACACGGTGCTGGCCGCGCAGGTCTACTTCTGGGCCCGCGTGGTGTACCTGCCGCTGTACGCCAGCGGTGTGCCGTATGTGCGCAGCCTGGTCTGGGTGGTGTCGATCGTGGCGGTGCTGTCGCTGGTGCTGGCCCTGCTGTAAGGCCGGTAGAGGGCAGGGGCGGTTGCTGCGCTGATCCAGATCAAGGTCCTTAACGTGCCCAGCGCTAAGCTGGTAGCGAACGGACAAGGGTCAGGAGACAGGCATGCGTGGGATGGACGTGGTAGTGGTGGGAGCCGGGCCGGCCGGCCTGTGCTTTGCGCGCGCGCTGGCCGACAGCGGCCTGCAGGTCGGGCTGGTGGAAGCCCAGCCGCGCCAGGCACTGGCGGCGGCCGCCTTCGACGGCCGCGAGATCGCACTCACCCATGCCTCGCGCCAGACGCTGGAACAGCTGGGCCTGTGGCAACGGCTGCCGGCCAGCGAAATTGCCGAACTGCGCGATGCCAAGGTGCTCAACGGCGGCTCGCCGTTCGCGCTTACCTTCGCCAGCGAACGCACGGCCGACCAGCCGCTGGGCTGGCTGGTGCCCAATCACCTGATCCGGCGGGCGGCCTGGCAGGGCGTGCAGGACCAGGAGGGCCTGCAGCTGTTCGACGGGCGCAAGCTGCAATCGCTGCGTGCCGATGCGCAGGGCCACGTGGTCACCCTGGATGACGGCAGCCAACTGCACGCACGCCTGCTGGTGGCCGCCGACAGCCGTTTTTCCACCACCCGCCGCATGCTGGGCATCGGCGCGCAGATGCGCGACTTCGGTAAATCGATGCTGGTGTGCCGCATGCAGGTCGAGCGCGACCATCACCACACGGCCTGGGAATGGTTCGGCTACGGCCGCACCCTGGCCCTGCTGCCGCTCAACGAAGGGCAGGCGTCAGCGGTGGTCACCCTGCCGCCGCGGCAGATCGAGCAGCTGCTGGCGATGGACGAGGTGGCCTTCGGCCAGGCCATCACCACGTTCTTCGAGCACCGCCTGGGGCAGATGCAGCCGGTGGCCACGCCGCAGGCCTATCCGCTGGTCGGTGTCTACGCGCACCGTTTCGTCGGCAGCCGCTGTGCGCTGATCGGCGATGCCGCCGTGGGCATGCACCCGGTCACCGCCCACGGTTTCAACCTGGGCCTGGCCAGCGCTCAGCGCCTGGCGCAGGGCATCTTGGAGCAGCAGCGACGCGCGGCGGAAATCGGCGCCGAGGGCATGCTGGCCCGCTACGAGCGCGGCCACCGGCTGGCCTCGCGGCCGCTGTACGAGGCCACCAACGCCATCGCCAGCCTGTATACCGATGACCGCGCGCCGGCCCGCCTGCTGCGCGCGGCCGGGTTGCGGCTGGCGCAGGGCGTAGCACCGTTCCGCAAGGTGATTGCCTCGCACCTGACCCAGCGCGTGGCCTGATCCTGCCTTGCCCGGCCGGGTCAGCCGGCCGCCAGCACGCGGATCTGGCTGTCGTTGAATTCCACCACCTGGCCTGCGCGGATCTTGCAGGCCTTGCGCAGCTCGACCTGGCCGTCCACCAGCACCTGACCGTCGCCGATCACCATCTTGGCCTCGCCGCCGCTGGTGACCAGGTCGGCCAGCTTCAGCAACTGCTTCAGTTCGACGTACTCGCCGTCGAGGTCGAATTCGAGAATCTGCATGGAACGCGGTTTCCTGGTGGGGGCGGGCCGGGGCCGGCCGCGCGGGTCGCGTATTGTGCGCCAGTGTGGGCGGCCATGGATGCGAATGGTTTCCTGTACGCGCCGTTCAGGCACGGTGCGGTATCATTCCCCTCTGAGCGAGTGAATCTCCCTCCGAACGAGCAGCGCCAGGGCACGCGATAAGAAGGGCGCCCAAAGCGCGGACCATCCCTTTTTTATCGCACTGCCATGCAGATGGCCGTGCCTTTGGAGTTTTCCATGTCCCAAGATTCCCAAGCGCCGCTGCAGTTCTCGCAGCTCGGCCTGTCCGAGCCTGTCATGCAGGCGGTCAGCGCCATCGGCTACGAAACCCCCTCGCCGATCCAGGCCGCCACCATTCCGGCCATGCTGGAAGGCCGCGACGTGCTGGGCCAGGCCCAGACCGGTACCGGCAAGACCGCGGCCTTCGCGCTGCCGGTGCTGTCCAACATCGATCTGCAGCAGACCAAGCCGCAGGCCCTGATCCTGGCGCCGACCCGCGAGCTGGCCATCCAGGTGGCCGAGGCGTTCCAGTCGTATTCCTCGAAGATCCCCGGCTTCCGCGTGCTGCCGGTGTACGGCGGCCAGCCCTACGGCCAGCAGCTGTCGGCCCTGCGCCGCGGCGTGCACATCGTGGTCGGTACCCCCGGTCGCGTGATCGACCACCTGGACCGCAGCACCCTGGACCTGTCCGAGCTGAAGACCCTGGTGCTGGACGAAGCCGATGAAATGCTGCGCATGGGCTTCATCGACGACGTCGAAGCGGTGCTGAAGAAGCTGCCGGAGCAGCGCCAGGTGGCCCTGTTCTCGGCCACCATGCCGCCGCAGATCCGCCGCATCGCGCAGACCTACCTGCAGGACCCGGTGGAAGTGACCATCGCGGCCAAGACCACCACCTCGGCCAACATCCGCCAGCGTTACTGGTGGGTGAGCGGCATGCACAAGCTGGACGCGCTGACCCGCATCCTGGAAGTGGAGCCGTTCGACGCGATGATCATCTTCGCGCGCACCAAGGCCGGCACCGAAGAACTGGCCAGCAAGCTGCAGGCCCGTGGCCTGGCCGCTGCCGCCATCAACGGTGACATGCAGCAGGCCCAGCGTGAGCGCACCATCGCCATGCTGAAGGAAGGCAAGCTGGACATCCTGGTGGCCACCGACGTGGCGGCCCGTGGCCTGGACGTGGAGCGCATCAGCCACGTGCTGAACTACGACATCCCGTACGACACCGAAAGCTACGTGCACCGCATCGGCCGTACCGGCCGTGCCGGCCGCAGCGGCGAGGCGATCCTGTTCGCCACCCCGCGCGAGAAGGGCATGCTGCGCCAGATCGAGCGCGCCACCCGCCAGCCGATCGAAGAAATGCAGCTGCCGAGCGTGGAAGCGGTCAACGATACCCGCATCAACAAGTTCACCTCGCGCATCAGCGAAACCCTGGGCGCCGGCGGTCTGGATTTCTACCGCCAGCTGCTGGAGCGTTTCGAGACCGAGCAGAACGTGCCGGCCATCGAAGTGGCTGCCGCACTGGCCAAGATGCTGCAGGGCGATACCCCGTTCCTGCTGCAGCCGCCGGTGCGCGCGCCGCGTGAAGAACGCGCGCCGCGCGAGCGTTTCGACCGTGGCGACCGCCCGGAACGCGGTGATCGCTTCGACCGCAACGAACGCGGCCCGCGCTTTGAACGCGGCCCGCGCCGCGAAGAAGGCGAGGGTGGTTTCGAACAGCGCCCGCGCCGTGAAGTGCCGCCGCGTGGTGCACCGGACCAGGGCATGGAGACCTACCGCATTTCGGTGGGCCACCAGCATGGCGTGAAGCCGGCCAACATCGTCGGCGCCATCGCCAACGAAGCGGGCCTGGAAAGCCGTTACATCGGCCGTATCGACATCCACGACGATTTCTCGCTGCTGGACCTGCCGGCGCAGATGCCGCAGGACGTGCTCAGCCACCTGCAGAAGGTATGGGTGTCGGGCCAGCAGCTGCAGATGCGTCCGCTGGCGGCCGGTGAAGAGATCAACCCGGCTCCGCGTCCGTTCAAGCCGCGCTTCGACAAGCGCGGTCCGGGCGGTCCGGGTGGCCCGCGCCGCGGTGGCCCGGGTGGCCCCGGCGGTGACCGTGAAGGTCGCCCGCCGCGCCGTGATGGCTTCAAGCCGCGCGGTCCGCGCAGCTTCTAAGCACCACGCCTGAAGGGGCGGTGGTCGACTGGGCCTTCATCTTCGGATGGCCCGGGCGACCGCCGCCCTTTTTCGTGGGCTTCGCACCGTCCACACATCCACGGTTCTAGGCTGAACGGGTTCCGCAGGAGGTTGCCACCGTAATCGCGTCCGGGGGGGATCCAGGATGGGTAGGAGGGGTAGCGAGCAGCAAGACCGACGGGTGCCGATGACCCGGGGGTTGGGGCTGCGATTTGCATTGCTGACCGGGATGGCGATCGGCCTGGTTGGGCTGTCGGCTGTCATCCAGGAGCTGCAGGCGGCGTCCACCGCCTGGATTGCCGGCCAGGGGCACTGGTCCCGCGGCCAGCAGGAGGCCACCTCGGCGCTGAGCCGATACCTGGTGCGCGGCCAGTTGATCGATCTGAATGATGCCGAGCGCGCGCTGCAGCTGCCGCTGGGTGACCTGCACGCGCGCCTGGCGCTGGAACAGCCCGAGCCGGACGAGGCGAGCGCCCGCGCCGGCTTCCTGCGCGGCGGCAACGCCAAGGGTGACGTGGCACGGTTGGTGTTCTCGTTCCGCCATGCCCGCGATTTCGGCGCGTTCCGTGATGCCACCACGCTGTGGCGACAGACCGACCCAGGCGTGCTGGCCATGCAGGCGCTGATCAGCGAACTGCGCCAGCGCCACCATGAAGGCCCCTTGACGGTGCAGGCGCGCGATGCCTACCTGCAGCGCCTGCGCGACATCGACCAGACCCTGCAGGGGCAGGCGAAGGCGTTTTCGCAGGCCCTGCTGGACATGTCAGGGGCGGTACGCATCGCCACTCTGGTGGTCGGTGGCGTGTCGGTGCTGGGCATCACCCTGATGGCCATTGCCCTGGCCCGACGCGTGGGCAAGGACATGGGCGAACATGAAAGCCGGTTCCGCGCCGCGTTCTACCAGGCCAACGTGGGCATGCTGAAACTGGACGCGCAGGGCCGGGTCATCGAGGCCAACCAGGCCATTGCCGATATCCTGGACTATCGCCGCGACCAGCTGCTGCAGGCCACCTTTGCCGAGCTGTTGATGGAAGGCGAACTGGTGCTGGACGAGCAGGGCCAGATCGACTGGGAGCGGCAGCTGCGGCCAGGCGAGCTGCGCTTCCGCCGGCGTGACGGCAGCCTGGTGTGGGGCCGCTGGAGTGGCACCGGCGTGCGTACCCCCGGCCGCGGCCTGTCGGTGTTTGCAATCATCGAAGACGTCAGCCAGCACCATGCTCTGGCCCGCGAGATCGAGCACCACGCCAGCCATGACCCGCTGACCGGCCTGATCAACCGCCGCGAGATCGAGCGGCTGCTGGAGAACGCCCTGCTGCAGGTGCGCTCGGAAGGCGGCGTGCATTCGCTGTGCTACATCAACCTGGACCACTTCAAGCTGGTCAACGACAGCTTCGGCCACGCCGCCGGTGACCAGATGCTGCGCGGCTTCGCCGAGTACCTGATCGGCGCGGTGCGCGACGGCGACTGGGTCGGCCGCCTGGGTGCCGACGAGTTCGCGGTGTTCCTGGCCCGCGCCAGCCAGGACGAGGCCAAGCGCGTGCTGCAGCGGCTGCTGCGCAACCTGGGCCAGGCCACGTTCCCGATCAGCGAAGGCAGCCCGCAGTTGAGCTGCAGCATCGGCGTGGTGGAAGTGACCGCCGACGCGCAGGACGTGAACTGGCTGATGAGCGCGGCCGACAGCGCCTGCTATGCGGCCAAGCAGGCCGGGCGCAACCGCATCCACTGTTTCAACGAAGACCGCCTGGCGCTGGAGGAGCGGCGGCAGGAGGCCGAGCGCCTGCAGCGGGTCAGCCGGGCCATGGCCGAGAACCGCATGCTGCTCTACGCCCAGCGCATTGCCAAGGTGGGCGATCCGGGCTACCTGCATTACGAGGTGCTGGTGCGCATGCGCGATGCCGCCGGCGCACTGCACCTGCCGGGCCAGTTCATGCCGGCGGTGGAACGCTACGGCATGGCCGTGGCGCTGGACCGACATGTGCTGGGCCTGTTGTTCCGCCACCTGCAGGTGTGCCCGGCGCACGTGCGCCAGCTCGGCCTGTGCAACGTCAACGTGTCGGCCCAGTCGATCGCCGAGCCGGGGTTCCTGGCCTTCGTCTGCGACCTGCTGGAACGCAACCGCGCGCTGGCGGCCAAGCTGTGCTTCGAGATCACCGAAACAGCGGCGATCAGCAACCTGACCCAGGCGCGGGCGTTCATCGATGCGGTGAAGGCGCGCGGCTGCCGCATGGCGCTGGACGATTTCGGCTCGGGACTGTCCTCGTTCGGCTACCTGCGGCAGTTGCCGGCCGACATCCTGAAGATCGACGGCGCCTTCGTGCGCGACATGGGCAGCGACCCGGTCAGCCATGCCACGGTGCGCGCGATCAGCGAACTGGGCCGCGAACTGCAGATGGAAGTGGTGGCAGAATGGGTGGAGACCGAGGAAGTGGCCAATGCGCTGGCGGCACTGGGCGTGCAGGGCCTGCAGGGGTTCGCCATCGAGCGCCCGCAGCCGCTGGAACGGCTCACCCTGGCCGACCAGCGCCCGCTGCGCTTGGTGGGCCAGCCCGGAGCGGAGCACTGAGCCGTCGACCTGGGGGGGCCGCATTTGGTCTACACACCGGGGCCGCCGCAGGCTGCGATAATGGCCGCAGGGGCGACGTGCACTGGGCGCGGACGTAAGCAACAGCGGGACAGAGCGTGGTTGGCAGGCACGTGCGGTTTGAAGTAGGGGCAGTGCTGGTGCTGCTGCTTGCCTGGCTGGCATTGCCCTGGCTGGGCCACGCGCGCGCGGCCGAAGCCGGGCGCGACTATCTGCTGGTGGGCGCCGCTACCGATGTGCCCACACCGCACCGCGCGTGTACGCCGCAGATGCTGGCCGGGCCGCGCCAGGAAGTGCGCGTGGATGCCCCGCCGGGCGGCTGGTCGGGCGAACCGCAGGCGCTGGATGTGTTCAACGTGTTCGCCGGCGAAGTCCGCCTGCAGCATGGCGAGCGCGAGATCTGCGGCAACATGGACGATGCGCGTACCCGCGATTCGCGCTTCCGCGCCGGCATTGGCATGGTGGCCGTGCCCCGCGCCGGCAGCCATGAACCCTTCTTCGTTTCCTGGCAGACCCCGCTGAAGGCGCGCTGGGTGCCGACCTTGCGGCTGGGCGCGCCCAGCCCGGTGCAGCAGAACGACACCGCACGCCTGCTGGTGCGCGCGGCCTGCATCGCGGTCGCCATCGCGCTGGCGCTGTCGGCGCTGATGGGCTACCTGACCACCCGTGACCGCAGCTTCCTGTTCTACATCGGCGCCACGCTGATCCTGGTGCTGTGGCAGGCGGTGCTGGGCGGCCTGTCTGGTTACCCCGAACCCTGGCTGCCAGTGGGCGAGCGCGCCGCCTGGTGGTTGATCGCGCTGACCGCGGCCACCCAGGCCATGGCACTGCCGGCGCTGTGGCGCCTGAACGGGGGCGATCGGCAGTTGCCGCGCTCGCGCCTGCCGCAGCAGATCGTGCTGTGGGGCCTGCTGGCGGTGGCCGCGCTGGTGCCGTGGCTCGGCCGCGACGGTCTGCAGGTGGTGGCGGTTGGCCTGCAGGTCAGCTTCATCCTGGGCTGTGCGCTGTCGCTGGCGGTGGGCCTGTGGGCGCGGCTGCGCGGCGATGTGTGGTCGCAGGCCGGGCTGGCCGCGCTGACCCCGATGCTGGTGCTGATCGCCGCCGACGCCGTCAGTGCGGGGTGGTTGCTGGAATACCGCGTGGAAGCGCTGCAGCTGGCGGTGACCTGGCTGCTGATGATGGCCGCCTACGCCCTGAACCTGCGCCTGGGCCGCCTGCGCCAGCAGCGCGACGAGATGCGCCACCTGGCCGAGACCGATTCGCTGACCGGCCTGCCCAACCGCCGCGCCGGCCTGCAGCAGCTGGGCGAACACCTGCAGCGCGGTGCGCGCGATGACGGTGGCCTGGTCATCGGTTTCCTCGACATTGACCTGTTCAAGGACATCAATGATCGCCACGGGCATGAGGTCGGCGACCAGGTGCTGGTGGCGGTGGCCCGCGCCCTGCGCGCCAGCGTGCGCGGCCAGGACGAGGTTGCGCGGATGGGCGGCGAGGAGTTCCTGGTGGTGCTGCCGGGGGTGACGCGCGAGGATGCGCGGCGGCGCCTGGACGTGCTGCGCCAGCGCATCACCGAAGCTTGCCAGAGCCTGCAGGTGCCCGGCCTGCAGGTGACCGCCAGCATCGGCCTGGCCCAGTGGCGGCCCGGCCAGGACGACCTGGCGGCCCTGCTGCGGCGTGCCGACCATGCCATGTACGTGGCCAAGCGCGGCGGCCGCAACCGGGTCTTCGACGGCGAAACCACAGATTCCGTTGCCGTTGCATGAGGCGGCGAGGGTGGCAATGCCGGATAATGGGCGCATGACCACCCGACTCAACAAACATATTGCCGAAACCGGCTTCTGCTCCCGCCGCGAGGCCGACCGTCTGATTGCCGACCGGCGCGTGACCGTGAACGGCCGCCCGGCCGGCACCGGCGCGGTGGTCGGCGAGGACGACACCGTGCTGGTGGACGGCCAGCCGCTGCGTGCCCGCACCGCGCGCAAGCCGGGCGCGCGCCGCCACGTCTACATCGTGCTGAACAAGCCGGTCGGGGTGACCTGCACCACCGAAACCTCGGTGAAGGGCAACATCGTCGAGTTCGTCGGCCACGAACAGCGCATCTTCCCGATCGGCCGCCTGGACAAGGAGTCCGAAGGCCTGATCCTGATGACCAGCAATGGCGACATCGTCAACCAGATCCTGCGTGCCGAGAACGGCCACCAGAAGGAGTACCTGGTGGCGGTGAACAAGCCGGTCACCGACGAGTTCCTGCGCGGCATGGCGCGCGGCGTGCGCATCCACAACCAGATGACGCTGCCGTGCCGCACCTCGCGCATTGCCAAGTTCGGTTTCCGCATCACCCTGCAGCAGGGTCTGAACCGGCAGATCCGCCTGATGGCGGCGGAGTTCGGCTTCCGCGTGACGCAGCTGCGCCGCGTGCGCATCGACAACGTCAAGATCGGCGCGCTGAAGCCGGGCCAATGGCGCAACCTGACCGACCAGGAGCTGCACGGGCTGCTGCCGCAGCAGCAGGACTGGTAAGCCCCCTCGGACGAATGGCCGCCGGGCATGACCCGGCAGCAACATCGGCTAGACTCGGCGGCGACCTGCCGGAACATGACGCTGCATGATCAAGCCCGACAAGCCTGCCAACGAAGCCGAGCGCCTGCAGGCGTTGTATCGCTACCGCATTCTCGATTCGGACCGTGAAAAATCCTTCGATGACCTGGTGGTGATCGCCAAGGCGGTGTGCGGTACCAGCATGGCCGCAGTCACCCTGATCGATGTCGAGCGGCAGTGGTTCAAATCCATCCAGGGCATCGATGCGGCGGAAAACCCGCGCAGCGAATCGATGTGCGGGCACGCCATCCTGCAGCCGCAGGAAATCATGGTGGTGGAGGACGCGCTGCGGGACATCCGTTTCCACGACAACCCGGTGGTGACCGGCGATCCGCACGTGCGTTTCTATGCCGGCGCGCCGCTGGTCAGCAGCGATGGCCTGCCGCTGGGCACGCTGTGCGTGTTCGATGCGCACCCGCAGCAGTTGGCGCCGGACAAGGCTGAGGCGCTGGCCGCGCTGTCACGCCAGGTGATGCTGGTGATGGAACTGCGCCGCTTCGCGCTGGATATCCAGAACCACATGCTGGAGCGCGATGATTACGAGCGCCTGCTGGCCGAGTACCACGAGGTGCTGCTGGCGCAGAACGCCGACCTGACCGAACAGAGCCGCACCGACGCGCTGACGGGATTGCCGAACCGACGCGCGCTGGCCGTCGCCCTGGCCGAAGCGGTAGCCACCGCCGATGGGCAGCTGCGGCAGACCTGCGTGGCCCTGGTGGATATCGACCATTTCAAGCAGATCAACGATTTCCAGGGCCACGCCACCGGCGATCGGGTGCTGGCCGAACTGGGGGCGCTGCTGCGCTCGCACTTCGGCGGGCGCGGCATGGCGGCGCGCTATGGCGGCGAAGAGTTCGTGGCCCTGATGCCCGATGTGGACCTGCGTACCGCTGAACTGCAGTGTGAGTTCCTGCGCATGGCGGTGGCCGATCTGCCGCTGGGCTTCCCGGTCACCATCAGCATCGGCGTGGCCCAGTACCAGCCGGGCGAAAACACCGACCAGACCCTGGCCCGCGCCGACGCCGCGCTGTACCGGGCCAAGGCCAGCGGCCGCAACCGCGTGGAGCTGGCCCCGTAGAGTCGAGCTTGCTCGACTGCTGTTGGCGTGTGTCCAGGTAGAGTCGAGCTTGCTCGACTTCTGTTGGCACCCGGCGAAAAGCAGTCGAGCAAGCTCGACTCTACCCACTGATTCTGTAGCGTCGAGCCATGCTCGACGGCGGCGCCTCATTCGGCGATGTTGCGCGCCTCGGCGGTGCCCAGGATTTCCGGGTGCTGCACCGGTTTGCGGCGGTTCAACAGCGGGTGCAGGAACACGGCGCCGACGATGATCGCCACGCCCAGGTAGAACCACGGGGTCACTTCGTGCTGTTCGTTCAGCAGCGCCACCGCCAGCACCACCGCGTACACCGGTTCCAGGTTGGTCACCAACTGCACCGTATAGGCGCTCAGGTGGCGCAGCGCCACCAGGGCCAGGGCAAACGGCAACAGGGTGCAGGCGCCGGCCAGCACCAGCAGCAGGGTGCCGTCATGCAGGTCCGGCACCACCCACAGCGGGCTGGCCAGGGCCGGCAGCAGGTACGGCATCAGCGGCGCCAGCAGGGTCAGGGTGAGGGTGCCGGCACCCAGCTCCAGCGCGGTCACCGTCAGCGGATCGGCATGGCTGACCATGCGCTTGTTGAGTGAGCCGAACACGGCCACCAGCAGCGCCGAAAGCGCGCCCACCAGCACCCCCAGACGCATGCCATCGGGTACGCCGCCCACCACCAGCGCCACGCCCGGCAGCACGGCCAGGGCGAAGGCCAGTTCGCGCAGCTGGAACGGCCGCTTGGCCACCCAAGGCTCGATGATGGAGGTGAACACCGGTGCCAGCGCAATGCAGGTGGCCGCGACCGAGGCGTTGGCCAGCTTCACCGCGCCGTAGAACGTGAGCCAGTGCAGCGCGACCAGCGCACCGATGCCGGCATAACCGGCCACCCGCCGCAGCGGCAGGGTACGCAGGCCACGCCAGACCCGAGGCAGCAGCGCCAGCATGGCCACCACCAGCAACATGCGCCACCACACCAGCGGCAGCGCCGGCAGGGTGATCAGCTTGCCGAGGATGGCGGTGATGCCCCACAGCAGGACACAGAAGTGGATCTGCCAGAGCGCTTTGCGGGTATCGGGGGTGGCCATGTGCGTATTGTGCGGCATGCGTGTGGCGGCCGGCGATGGCTGCGGCATGCTCGCCGCACCGTACTTGCGGGTATCGCCATGGCCGCGCGCTGGAACCTGTTGAAAGGCTGGGCTCTGCTGACTGCAGTGGTGGCGGCGGCCGCCGCACTGCTGCTGCAGTGCGCGCTGCTGCTCACCGGCCCCGGCGCGGCGGCGGGCGTGGCCATGGCCACCCTGCGTTTCTGCAGTTACTTCACCGTGTTGAGCAACCTGGCGGTGTGCCTGGGCTGTGTGTGGATCGCATGTGGCCGCCACCTGCCAGCGCCGTTGGCGGCGACCCTGGCGCTGTGCATCGGCGTGACCGGGCTGGTCTACGGGCTGGTGCTGCAGCGGTCGCTGGGCCCGGTGCTGCTGGTGCCGGTGGCCTACCTGGGCTGGGCGATGCTGTGCGGCGCGTTGACCGGGCAGGTGCCGTACCCGTTCCTGGACCTGCAGCGCATCGGAGTGGCCGCTTTCAGCGGCAACGTGCTGCGCGTGGCCGGCGTGTTCGTGCTGGGCTGGACCGCCCTGTGGGCACTGGACCGCTGGCGCGGCCGCTGAGCGTGCCCGAACCTACTGGCCGGCCCCGGCGCGCCACGGGTCGTAGCTGCCGAACCACCACAGATAGCCTTCCGGGTCGGCGCAGGCATAGCCGCGGCCACCGTAGTCCTGGTCGGCAATATCGATGACGATGCGCGCACCGGCGGCCTTGGCGCGGGCGTAGTGGGCATCCACATCGGCCACGATCACGCAGGCACTCTGGGTCTGCCGCCCATCCACCTCGTCGGGCATCACCGCCAGTTTCGACCACTCGCCGCCGTTGCTGGCCGAGCCCAGCATGATCATGCCCTGGCCGAACACCAGCTGGGCATGGAAGACCGTTCCGCCCTCGGCGTACACCGCCTGCGCATGGAACCCGAAGGCACGTTGCAGCCAGTCGATCGCTGCCAGCGCATCGCGGTAGCGCAGGCAGGGAATGATGGTGGAGCCGCTGCCCACCGCAAGATCGTCAACCACGGCACCCCTCCTATGGCACAGGGCAGGGTGGATCGCCGCCCGTTACCATCGTGCGAAACCCCGGTGACGGCCTGCACACGGCCGCGACCCCTGTTCGGAGATGGTGCTGGATGAAAACCTGGATCGGAGGAGCCGTGCTGCTGGCGTGCACCACCATGGCGAGTGCGGCCACCCCGCCGCAACTGCAGGACCTGGACGCAACGGTGGAGCGCGTGCGCGCGCAGTTCGACGTGCCCGGCGTAGCCGTGGCCGTGGTCAAGGATGGCCAGATCGTGCTGGAACGCGGCTGGGGCGTGCGCGAACTGGGCAAGCCGGCACCGGTACAGGCCGATACGCTGTTCGCCATCGCCTCCAACACCAAGGCGTTCACGGCTACCTCGCTGAACCTGCTGGCCGAGGACGGCAAGCTGAAGATGGACGACAAGGTGATCGACCACCTGCCGTCGTTCCGCATGTCCGACCCCTTCGTGACCGGGCAGATGACCCTGCGCGACCTGCTGTCGCACCGCAGCGGCCTGAGCCTGGGCGCCGGCGATCTGCTGTTCTGGCCCACCACCAGCTACAGCAATGCCGAGGTGGTGCAGCGCCTGGGCCAGGTGCCACTGAAGGGCGGTTTCCGCGAGCGCTATGCCTACGACAACATCCTCTATGCGGTCGCCCAGCAGGTGATCGAGAAAGTGTCGGGCATGAGCTACCAGCAGTTCCTGCAGACGCGCATCTTCGACAAGGTGGGCATGGCCGGTACGCGCTACAACGCCGACCACCTGCAGCCCGGTGACAACGCGGCGGTGGGCCACGCCAAGTACGATTTCAAGGACCTGCGCACGGTTGCGCCGCTCACCTGGTCGAACAACGCCGGTGCCGGTGGCATCTATTCCAGCGCGCACGACATGGCGCGCTGGATGCAGGTGCAGCTGGCCGAGGGCACGCTGGCCGACGGCACGCCGCTGTTCAGTGCCAAGACGCAGAAAGACATGTGGCAGATGATCACGCCGCAGGCCATTGCCACGCCGAGCGTGCCCGAACTGGAGCCGGCACGGGCCAACTTCGCCGGCTATGGTGAAGGCTGGAACCTGAGCGACTACCGTGGGCAGAAGCTGGTCTGGCACACCGGCGGCTGGCCGGGCATGGTTTCGCGGCTGACCCTGGTGCCGGGCCAGAAGCTGGGCGTGGTGGTGCTGACCAACCAGGAATCGGGCGCGGCCTTCAACGCGATCACTCTCAGCGTGCTCGACGCCTACCTGGGCGGCGAAAAGCATGACTGGGTCGACGCCTACGCCAAGGGCGTGGCCAAGGGCCAGGACAAGGCCGACGAAGCCTGGGCCAAGCACCAGGCCGAGCGTGCCAAGGGCAGCACGCCGTCGCTGCCGCTGCGTGGCTATGCCGGCCAGTACCGCGATCGCTGGTACGGCGACATGGCCATCGTGGCCGAGGGCAAGGGCCTGCGCCTGAGCTTTGCCAAGACCGCGCAGCTGACCGGCCGCCTGGAGCACTGGCAGCACGACACCTTCATCGTGCGCTGGGACGACCGCTCGCTCAACGCCGATGCGTTCGTGAACTTCAGCCTGGACCCGGACGGCAAGGTGCGCGAGGTGCGCATGCAGTCCATCTCGGACCTGACCGATTTCAGCTTCGACTTCCAGGACCTGCAGTTCACCCCGGTCACCCCGTGACGGTAGCGCCGGGCCATGCCCGGCGAGCGCGCGGGATGAACACCCGGCATGGGATAATCCCCGCGCTGATTTATGGCGAGGGACTGTGATGTTTCGTTGGTTTGAATCTCTGATTCCGGTGTTCCCGCCGGTCGATGGCCGCATGCCGCCGCAGAAGGTGCTGCCGTTCTACCTGCACTACCTGCGCCCGGTGTGGCCGGTGCTGCTGGCCACCCTCATCGCCGGCCTGCTGCTGGCGCTGGTGGAAGTGGCGATGTTCGATTACCTGGGCCGCATCGTCGACATGGTCGCCGAACAGCCCGGTGCCGGCTTCTTCCAGCGCCACGCCAATGAACTGGGCTGGATGCTGTTCATCACGGTCATCGCACGGCCGATCCTGGTGGGCCTGCACAACCTGCTGGTCAACCAGGCCATCGTGCCCGGCCTGAGCAACCGCTCGCGCTGGCTGATGCACAACTACGTGGTGCGGCAGAGCCTGAGCTTCTTCCAGAACGATTTCGCCGGCAGCGTGGCCAACCGGGTGATGCAGACCGGTACGTCGCTGCGCGAATCGGCGGTGCAGATGGTCGATTCGCTCTGGTACATCGTGGTCTACACCGGCACCGCGCTGTACCTGTTCGCGCAGGCCGACTGGCGCCTGATGGTGCCGTTGATCCTGTGGCTGCTGGCCTATGCGGTGATCCTGGCGTACTTCGTGCCGCGCGCCAAGCAACGCGCATGGATCGCCTCCGAAGCGCGTTCCAAGGCGATGGGCCGCATCGTCGATGGCTATACCAATATTCCCACCCTGAAGCTGTTCGCCCACGGCGGCCGCGAGCAGGCCTACGTGGCCGAATCGATCCAGGAACTGGCGGTGAAGCATCGCGCACAGACGCGCATCACCACCGGCATGGACCTGACCATCGCCATCGTCAACGGTTTCCTGATTGCCGGCACCTGCGGCCTGGCGCTGTGGCTGTGGAACGGCGGGCACATCACCGTGGGCGCGATCACCCTGGCCACTGGCCTGGTCATCCGCATCCACAACATGTCCGGCTGGATCATGTGGACCATCAACGGCATCTTCGAAGACATCGGCACCGTGCAGGATGGCATCACCACCATCGCCCAGCCGCTGACCGTGCAGGACCGTGACGATGCGGTGCCGCTGCAGGTGGCCCATGGTGGCGTGCGCTTCCAGGACATCCACTTCCACTACGGCAAGAAGGGCGGGGTGATCGCCGGCCTGGACTTGGTGGTGAAGCCGGGCGAGAAGATCGGCCTGGTGGGCCCCTCCGGCGCCGGCAAGTCGACCCTGGTCAACATCCTGCTGCGCCTGTACGACCTGGAAAGCGGCCGCATCCTGATCGACGGGCAGGACATCGCCCACGTCACCCAGGAAAGCCTGCGCCAGCAGATCGGTGTGGTTACCCAGGACACCTCGCTGCTGCACCGTTCGATCCGCGACAACCTGTTGTACGGCCGTCCCGATGCCAGCGACGAGCAGCTGCGCGCCGCCGTGGCCAAGGCCCGTGCCGAGGCGTTCATCGACACGCTGGTGGACGGGCAGGGGCGCCGTGGCTATGACGCCCACGTCGGCGAGCGCGGGGTGAAGCTGTCCGGCGGCCAGCGCCAGCGCATCGCCATCGCCCGCGTGCTGCTGAAGGACGCACCGATCCTGGTGCTGGACGAGGCAACCTCGGCGCTGGATTCGGAAGTGGAAGCGGCGATCCAGGACAGCCTGGACGAGCTGATGGGCGGCAAGACGGTGATCGCCATCGCGCACCGGCTGTCGACCATCGCGCGGATGGACCGGCTGGTGGTGATGGACCAGGGCCGCATCGTCGAAACCGGTACCCATGCCGAACTGGTCGATGCCGGTGGCCTATATGCACGCCTGTGGGCGCGGCAGACCGGCGGCTTCATGGCCGCCGATCAATAACCGCATCGGGGTCGGATCCCTTTCCGCAGGAAAGGGCTCTGACCCCCTGCTGGACCAGGGAGGTCCCATGAAACGCAACTGCAGACACGTGATCGCACTCGTCATGTGTGTTGGCGCTTCGGCACTGCCTTCTGCGTACGCCCAGAATGTGACTCCCGCCACCGATCCTGTCGTCCAGATCTTTGCAGAGAAAGAAGGGCTGACCGCGGAGGAAGCCGACAGGCGCCTGCGCCTTCGAATGGCGGCTGGAGAAGCGCTTCAGAAGATCATGGAGGTCATGCCGGACCGGTTTGCAGGCAAGACGTTTACCGAGAACCCGATGGTCGTGACGGTGAGGCTGACCGGAGCCGACCCAGTGCCTTCCAGGATCGTTGACACCCGATACGGACGGGTCACCTACCACTTCGTGGTGGGTGCGGCGCATTCCCTGAATGAGCTTCAGAACGTAGTGGGATCTGGAAAGATCCAGGCGCTGTTCCCGGAGCACCAGGGGATAATGGTCGACGGCGAGCGCGGCGTCATCGTGGTCGAGTTGCCTGAAAAGGACTTCGATAACAGTTACGAAAGCGAAGCGCTTGATGTCAGGCGTATGTTCTCTGTTCCGATCGAGCTGAAGAAGGCTGCAGCGCCTGTGACGCCACTGTCCGTGCGGAATGCCATCCACGCCACGCGTGGATGAAAAACGGCCCGGTTTCCCCGGGCCGTTTTCGTTCACCTCATACCCGGTCGATTACTCGATCGGCTGGTCCAGCATCAGCTGGCGGGCGAAGCGCACCGGCGGCGCGCCGTAGGACAGCATCTGGTCGTGGTAGGCCTTCAGGTTGAACTTGTCGCCCAGCTTGTCCTGCATGGCCTTGCGCGTGTCGAAGTGTTCCTGCGCACCGACGAAGTAGGTCGGCAGCTGCGCCGAGGTCAGCTGCGCGCGCACCCACTTGCCGCTCGCTTCGCTTTCCTGCTGGAACGCATCGTGGGTCATCAGGTGCATCGCCTTTTCGCGATCCCAGTTGTCCACGTGCACGCCCTGGTCCAGGATCGCGTTGGAGATGGTGCGCAGGTAGAACTTCAGCTGCACCAGGTGGAACAGCGGGTCGTTGTTGAGGTAACCCTGCTCCTGCATCATGCGCTCGGTGTAGACCGCCCAGCCTTCGGCGAACAGGCCCGAACGCAGCACGGCGCGCAGGGTGGAGGGGAACTTGGCCGAATGCCAGCCTTCCAGGTAATGGCCCGGCGTGCCTTCGTGGATGCTCAGCAGGTGGATCATGCGCGAGTTGTATTCGCGCAGGAACGAATCGACCTGCTTGTCATTCCAGTCGTCGGGAATGGGCGAGACCGCGTAGAAGGTCTTCAGGTTCTTGTCCAGCGGGCCCGGCGAATCGCAGTAGGCCACGGCCACGCCGCGCTGGAATTCGGGCATCAGGATGATGTCCACCGGTGCATCGGGCAGGGTCATCAGATCGTGTTCGCGCACGAACGCGGTGGACTGCTCCAGCGCGGCCTTGGCATCGTCCACCACCTTGTCGCGCGCCGGCTTGTCGGCGTAGGCCAGCTCCAGCGCCGCTTCAATCGCCTTCTGCTGCTGCTCGTCGGTCGGCTGGGCCGGCATCTCCGGTGCGCCCGGCTTGCCCTTCAGCACGGTCTGCGCGATGCCGTACATGTCCTCGCGCACGCGCTTGAGTTCGGCACGCGCACGCTCGCCGATCTCCTGGCGCGACAGCGAGGAATTCAGCGCGAACTTCAGCTTCTGGTCGTACTTTTCCGCACCGATGCGGAAGTCGCCTTTGGCATTGGGCACCAGGGTCTTGTCCAGCCAGGTCTGCTGCTCGTCCACGGCCTTCTTCAGGCCATCGATGGCCGCCTGCAGGCGCTGCTGGTCGGCCTGCGGCAGTTCACCGATATGCGGGGTGATGAAGGTATCGACGATGCTGAGGATGCCCTTGTTCTGCTTGGCCACCGTCTCGGCGTGGATCTTCGGCACGCGTGCCGGGTCCAGGTTCTCGCGCGCCTGGGCGAAGATCGCCGGCAGCTTTTCCATGCGCGCAGTGGCCGACTTCAGGCGCTCGGGCAGCGGGGCGAATTCGCGGGCCATCAGGCCGTAGATCGCACTGCCGGCCAGGCCGTTGTACAGCTGCGGGTCCCACTGGCCCGACTGCAGCACTTCGGCGTTCCAGATTTCCGACTGCAGCTGGTTGCGCAGGATCGCCGCGTCCACCTGGTTCTCGCGGCCCAGCTTGGCCACTTCGATCTTGTCCAGCTCGCCCAGCAGCGCCTTGTAGGCGGCCACGGTCTTCTGCTGGCCGGCGGCGCTCAGGTCGTCGATCTCGCTGTCATAGCGGTGGTCGCCGATCTGGGTGGCGCTGACCGGCGACAGCTGCATCCAGGTGTCCAGGGCGCGCTTGGACAGATCGGCGAAGGCCGCATCGGCGGCCCGGTCAGCGGCCTGCTGGCCGGCGGCCGGGGTGGAGGCGTTGGTCGGGGCGTCGGCCGGCTGGCAACCGGCCAGGGCGGCAACCAGGGCAAGGGCAAGAAGATGCGGGCGCATCAGGCGTTCCTGTACGGGGTCAAACCCCGAGCATAGGCCGCCGGGGCTGCTTTGTCCCCCTGCCATAGGATTACCATGTGCGCCTCAGGGAATCTTCATTGGAGCGCAGGACATGCAGGAACAGGGACGCGGCCGCTACGGCGCGATGGCGGTGATGGCCAAGGGGGCGCTGCTGGCGCTGGCACTGGCCGGCTGTGCAAAGAACGGTGATATGGCCGCCGATGCCGGCGGTGTGGCCGCCGCCGCGGTCTCTTCACCGGAAGGCGCGTTCCTGGCCTACGAGCACGACGTGCAGGTGCAGCTGCCGGCCGAGCAGATCGCGCCGCGCATCCAGCAGATCGCGCAGGCCTGCCAGAGCGCGAAGTTCGGCGACTGCGCAGTCCTGCAGGTCAACCAGCGCAGCGGCGAACGCCCCGATGGCGAGGTGCGCGTGCGTATTGCGCCCAAGGGTACCGAACCGCTGATCGCGCTGGCTGGCGAAGGTGGCACCGTGCAGTCGCGCAACACCCGTGCCGAAGACCTGGCCCAGCAGGTGGCCGATACCGCGCTGACCAAGGCGCGGCTGGAAAAGGAGCACGCGCGCCTGCTGAGTTACCAGGACCGGAAGGACCTGAAGGTGGAAGAACTGCTGGCGGTTACCGCGCGGCTGTCTGAAATCGAGGCGGGCGTGGAGCAGGCCAACAAGGACAGCGCACAGCAGCGCCGACGCATCGACACGCAGCTGGTGACGGTGCACTTCGGCACGACCTCGGGCCAGCGCAGCCGCAGCGAGATCGGTGAAGCGCTGAGTGAATCGGGCAGCATCCTCAGCACCAGCGTGGCCTTCCTGATCCGCGCGGCTGCCGCGTTGTTGCCGGTGGCGGTCATCGCGGTGCTGTGTGGCTGGGGCGTCCGTACCTGGTGGCGGCGCCGCCGTCGCAAGGCCTGACCGGCGCCGCAGTGCGGGTAGCGGCCGGGCCAGGCCCGGCGCGC
>NZ_JACVUD010000076.1:0-21314 GCF_016624905.1 Stenotrophomonas sp. S49
ACGTACTTGCGGCGTCCCCCGCAACCGGACCCACCCCGCCAACCCACGGATCGCCCGCTGTTGCTGTTGGTCCGGCTCCTGCTCTGGTTTCTGCGGGTGCCGGGTGCAACCCGGCCAGTGCTACCCTTCGCCCAACGACAACCACGGAGGCGGGATGGGGGCGATCGTGTTGTTGCCGCTGGGCGTGGACGATGCCGTGCTGGACCGTTGCCTGGCCGCGCTGGATGCCGGTACCGCACCCGGTACCGCCGTCTGGTTGGCCGACGATGCACAGGCCGGGCCGCGTGCGCAGGCCGTGGTCGAACACTGGCTGGCGCATACACCGCTGCAGGCCGAATACACCCGTCGCGCGCGACCGTTGGGCGAAGTGGCCCACCTGGATGAAATGCTGCGTGCCTGCGAAGGGCTGGACGTGGCCGTGCTCGCGCCCGACTGCGTGCCGGCATCCGGTTGGCTGCAACAGCTGCAGGCCTGCTTCGCCCGTGATGCCGCCATCGCCACCGCCACACCCTGGTGCAACGCCGGCGAAACCGCCGCCTGGCCGCGGCTGGGTGAGATCAATCCGGAACCGGCTGATCCGGCCCTGCTGGCACACACTTGCGCCGCGTTGCCCAGCCTGCACCCCGAACTGCCCTCAGCGGTGACCCATGCGGTGCTGGTGCGCGGCAACGCGCGCCGCCGTGCCGGTGGCCTGGACGTGGACAGCTACCTGGGATGGAACGCCGCGCTGGTGGACCTGAGCCTGCGCATGGCCGGCCTGGGCTGGCGCAACGTGCTGTGCGAGAACGCCTTCGTCAGCCGCGCCGGCGAAGCGCCCAGCCGCGAAGGTGACCTGGAAGCACTGGCCGCGCGCTGGCCCGGCTGGATGCCGCGGCTGGCCGATTTCCTGATGCACGACCCGCTGCACGCGTTGCGCCAGGATCTGCAACAGCAGCTGCAGCAGGCGATAATGCCGCGCGGGCAGGGCGACCTGTTCGCGCAGCCATCGCCGCCGGAGTCGCCCGCTTGAAGTCCGCCATTGCCGCCATCGTTGTGACCTACCAGAGCGGCAGCACCATCGATGCCTGTCTCTCGCGGCTGCGCCAGTCGCAGGACGTGGCCGAAATCCGCGTCATCGACAACGGCTCGCTGGACGACACGCTGGACATCATCCAGCGCCATGCCAGCCACGATGCGCGCGTGCGCTTCATCGGCAATCCGGACAACCCGGGCTTCGCTGCGGCCAACAACCAGGGCGTGGCCGATTCGCACAGCCCCTGGCTGGCCTTCATCAACCCGGACCTGATGGTCGAGCCCGATACCCTGGCCGCGCTGCGTGCGCGCGCCGAAGGCCTGGGGGATGCGCTGCTGGGGGTGGAACAGGTGGACGAGCAGGGCCAGGCCGACGATGCCGTGCGCCGCCGCGATCCGGATTTCCTGGCCATGCTGCGCTCGCCGGGCCGTGGCGGCCGGCTGGCCATCCCGCGTGATCCGCAGCAGACGCTGCAGGTGGTGCCGGCCCTGTCCGGCGCGCTGCTGCTGATGCCGCGCGCCTTGTTCGACCGCATCGGTGGCTGGGACGCGGGGTACCGGCTGCATGCCGAAGACCTGGACCTGTGCCGCCGCGTGCGCGAAGCGGGCGGGGTGGTGGCCATCGCCAACGATCTGCAGGTGACCCACGTGCGTGGGGTCTCCAGCCGCTCCCGGCCGTTCTTCGTGGAATGGCACAAGCACCGTGGCCTGTGGCGCTACTTCAGCAAGTTCGAGGCGAAGCAGCGCTCGTGGCCGGTGCGGGGGCTGGTGTGGGGCGCGATCTGGGCGCATGCGCTGATGCTGGTACCCCGGTTGCTGCGCAAGGCGCTCTGACCGCCGGGTAGGGCCGGGGTATTGGCCCGATTGCGGGAACGCGATTCACCTGATCGGGCGCATAATGGCGGCATGGCCATCATCCAGTCCCTGCTCGACACCGACCTGTACAAATTCACCATGATGCAGGCGGTGCTGCACCAGTACCCCAGCGCCCAGGTGCAGTACCGGTTCAAGTGCCGCAACCCCGGTATCGACCTGGCGCGCTACATCGAGCAGATCGATGAAGAAATCGATCATCTGTGCAGCCTGCGCTTCACCGATGCAGAACTGGACTACATGCGCGGCCTGCGCTTCGTGAAGCCGGACTTCGCTGATTTCCTCGGCCTGTTCCACCTGGACCGCAAGTACATCCGCCTGCGCCCGTCGCAGACCGTACCCGGCGAGATCGACCTGGACATCACCGGGCCGTGGCTGCACACCATTCTGTTTGAAGTGCCGCTGCTGGCGATCATCAACGAAGTCTGGTTCCGCAACACCACCACCGCCGATTTCGCCGAAGGCGAGCGCCGTCTGCAGGCCAAAGCCGCGCTGCTGCGCGATACCCCCGGTTTCGAACAGTGCCGCATTGCCGACTATGGCAGCCGCCGGCGTTATTCGCGCGACTGGCATGCACGCCTGCTGCCGCTGCTGCGCGATGCGCTGGGCCCGCAGCTGGTGGGTACCAGCAACGTGCATTTCGCCCGCCTGTACGGCATGACCCCGCACGGCACCATGGCCCACGAATACCTGCAGGCCTTCCAGGCACTGGGGCCGCGCCTGCGCGATTCGCAGGTGGCGGCGCTGGAATCGTGGGCGCGCGAGTACCGCGGGGACCTGGGAATCGCACTGTCCGACGTGGTCGGGCTGGATGCCTTCCTGCGCGACTTCGACATGTACTTCTGCAAGCTGTTCGACGGCGTGCGCCATGATTCGGGCGACCCGTTCGACTGGGGCGACCGCATGCTGGCGCACTTCCAGCAGCGCCGCGTGGATGCTCGCAGCAAGGTACTGGTGTTCAGCGATGGCCTGGACATCACCAAGGTCATGCGCCTGTACGACTACTTCCGTGGCCGCTGCCAGGTGGCCTTCGGCGTGGGTACGCACCTGACCAACGACCTGGGCCCGACCCCGCTCAACATCGTCATCAAGATGGTCCGCTGCAACGGCCAGCCGGTGGCCAAGCTCAGCGATTCGCCGGGCAAGAGCATGTGCGACGACCCCGGCTACCTGGCTTACCTGCGCCAGGTGTTCGAACTTCCCCCCGCAGCACCGGCGTAAGGCAACAGCGCGTGCCTTCGGGTGCGCGCGTCAGGTTGATGTGTTGACTGTGTGTTGATGCCGCAAGCGTGAAGATCGACGGTATCATGCCGTCCTTGCCACGCAATTGTGACGTGCGTCATCAATTGCACCGTTTCCGCTGCAGTTTTTTCCTGCCTGCTCGCCCATGAACCTACAGATCGTTGTCGAAAGGATGCCGGCATGACGCCGCCGCGGCTCGCCGTTGCGGACGTCGCGGCCGAGTTCGTGGAGATGCGCCCGGGCGGCGTGTACTGGGCCGTGGCCGCCGGCAGTGCGCCGGCCGATCTGCTCGGGGCGGGCACGCTGGCGGCCGCGACCGACCTGGACGAGGCGCTGCTGGTGACTCTGGGGCGCACCGTCGAACCCCTGCTGGCCTTGTTGCAGCCCGACCAGGGGCCGACACGCGTGCGCCTGTTCCAGCGCTCACATCCGGGCATGCAGCAGGCCCTGCGCAGCCTGCCAGGCGATCTGCCGCGTGCCTCGTCGGCGGCCACCGCGCTCAGCATCGTGCAGTTCCCGGTGGCGGCGCTGGATGGCTGGGACGATGCGCGTCTGGCGCGCTGGTGCCAGCAACTGCAGCAGTGGGCGCAGCGCGCCGGCCAGGTGCTGCTGTTGTTGTGCCACGGCGAAGTGGCCACCCTGGCGCCGCGCCTGCTGCCGTTGAACCGCAGCTGCGCGGGCGTGGCCCAGTTGCACCCGCACCGGGGCGCACTGCAGCTGCTGCTGCACTACTGGGCCAACAGCCATGGCGTGGTGGCCCAGCGGGCATTCGCGGTGGAAGCGGTCGGCAACCAGTTGCAGCGGATCGCCGATGACCAGACGGACGCGGTGAGCGTGGCCGGTGATGGCGGCAGCGACTGTGATCTTTTCCTGGCCCAGGCCGATGTGCTGGAAGGCGCACCGCCGTTGTCGTCGGCGTGGAAGCTGTACGACGGCTGGGCGGGGTTGATGCCGGCCGCGCTGCGCGCCAATGAGGCCACGGTGGTGCTGGCCATCAATGAAAACGCGCAGGTGGATGCCCTGGCCCGTCTGCTGCACCGCCTGCGCCGCGAGCGCGGCGATGCGCTGAAGCTGGTGGTGCGCGAGCTGCAGCCCTGCCTGCGCTATGCCGACGAACGCCTGCTGCTGCAGTGTGGCGGCAGCCTGGTGGTGCCGGCGCACACGCCACTGCCGCGCCTGCTGACCCTGCTCGATGCCGTGCAGCGCCAGCGCTGGCAGGGGCAACTGGCCGATGACCCGGAACCGCTGATCCGCTCGCACCGGCCGCCGCCGATCAGTGGCCTGGTCAGCGTGGCCCGCTTCCGCCAGATTGCCGGCGAGCGCATCGATCTGGATGGCAGTGCTGTGGAAAGCGCGGTGCTGGCGCTGCAGCCGGTGGCCGGCCTGCGCGCCGAACAGACTCTGCAGCAGCTGCGCATCCGTCGCCAGGGCGACGTGGTCTGCGTCTATCGCGGGCAGGTCCGCCTGTTCCTGTTCGGCTGTCGCCGCGATGCCATCGAGCAGGCGCTGTCCAATCTGTTCCGCCTGCCGTGGCGCGAACTGTTCGACGGCTACCAGCGCCTGGCCGAATACGACCTGGCCTCGATGAACGCCACCGGCAGCGACCCCGAAACCGAGCTGTTGCCGCCCCCTGACGCCACGCCCGAGGCGGCGCCGGTGCAGGTGGCGACGTTTGCTGAACCGAAGCCACTGCGGCTGGGAGAGGATGCATGACCACCGACCAGCAGCTGTGGACGTTGATCGTTGCCTGCGCGGTACTGATGATTCCCTTTGGCGCCATGCTGGGCGCGCTCTGGCGCATGGCGCGCCGCGCTGTGCAGCGTCTGCTGCCGCCGCGCCAGCTGCGCCGCGTGGGCGTGCGCCAGCGTGCGCCGCGGAGGCCTGCATGAGTCCGCAGCCGTTGCCTGCTTCGCCCTTCGCCTGGGCCGACCTGCGCGGTTGGAACCTGTATTTCCTGTCCAAGGTGGCGCTGGCCTGGATGGGCGCGCTGAACCTGAAGCTGCTGCCCAACCTGCTGTTCCTGGCTGCGCTGCTGGTGCCGCTGCGCTGGCGCTGGGCGCGCATCGCGCGCACCGTGGTGGCGGTGCCGGTGGGTGTGGCCCTGTATTACCAGGACACCTGGTGGCCGCCGTTCCAGCGCCTGCTGGCGCAGCCGGGCGTGCTGGATTTTTCCGCCGACTACTGGCTGGAACTGGCGCAGCGTTTCATCAACTGGCAGATGGTGGCGGTGCTGTCGCTGCTGGTAGTGGGCTACGTACTGCTGAAGCCGTGGCTGCGGGTGACCACGCTGAGCGTGCTGGGCATGCTCGGCATGGCCGTGCTGGCCCTGCCATTGCCGGCGGGCTGGGGGTGGGGGCAGGCCCAGGCCGTAGCAGCCACCGGCGGCGCGGCCACGCGCGCGCTGGCACCGGCCAGCAACGATACGCTCAACGCTTGGCTGGCCAGCTTCTACCAGCAGCAGGCCACGCTGAAGACCACGTTCCCGGCCCCGGCCAGCGGCGCACCGTTCGACGTCATCATCCTCAACATCTGCTCGCTGGCCTGGAGCGACCTGGATGAAGTCGGCCTGCGCCAGAACAACCTGCTGGACCACATGGACGTGGTGTTCGACGATTTCAATTCTGCCACCGCCTACAGCGGCCCGGCGGCGATCCGCCTGTTGCGCGCCAGCTGCGGCCAGACCTCGCATACCGCGCTGTTCGACCCGGTGCCGGCCGAATGCCAGTTGTTCTCCAACCTGCAGCGGCTGGGGTTCCAGAGCGAACTGGCGATGAACCACGACGGCCACTTCGATGATTTCATCGGTGAACTGTCGCGCTACGGTGGCCTGCAGGCCAAGCCGATGGATATCAGCGCCTTCCCGCGTGCGCTGGTGGCGTTCGACAAATCGCCGCTGCGCCGCGACGGCGACGTGCTGATGGGCTGGCTGAAACAGCGCCAGGCCGAATCCAGCCCGCAGGTGGCCCTGTTCTACAACACCATCTCGCTGCACGACGGCAACCGCATCGTCGGCGCCGATGGCCGTGCCGCCGCCGCCGATTACAAGGCGCGCGCGGACATGGTGCTGGGCGACATGGCTGGTTTCGTCGATGCGGTGGAAAAGAGCGGGCGCCGCGCGATGATCGTGGTCGTGCCCGAGCACGGCGCGGCCCTGCACGGCGATCGCATGCAGATTCCGGGCATGCGCGAGATTCCCAGCCCGTCCATCACCCATGTGCCGGTGGGGGTGAAGCTGGTCGGCATGGGCGCGCCGGCCGCCGGTGGCCCGCGCCACGTGCCCGAACCCAGCAGTTTCCTCGCCATTTCCGAACTTGTGTCGCGCGTGTACGCGTTGAATGCGCAGTCGCCGCCGGCCGATCGGGATTGGAACAGCCTGCTGCAGGGCCTGCCGCAGACCCCGTCGGTTTCGGAAAACGAAGGCGCCAAGGTCATCGATTACGACGGCAAGCCGTGGCTGCAGCTGCAGGGCAGCCAGACCTGGAGCCCCTACCCGGAGGACAAGCGCTGATGGCCGACATCCTGGCGGTGCCTGCCACCCTGTCGGTGGAAGAGGACGACATCGACCTGCTGCGCCGCAGTCTGGCGATGCCGGACATGCGGTACGTGGATTTTTCCGCGAACAACGAACGCGCCCAGGCACTGGCGCGCTGGCCGCTGCTGGCCGAGCTGGAGCGCCTGCCATGACGTTGACCCTGTCACTGCAGGGCGTGCGCGGCGGCACCGGCGTGACCACGGTGCTGGCGGCACTGGGCCAGGCCCTGCATGCGCAGGGCCAGCGTGTGCTGCTGGTGGAAATGAGCCCGGACCAGATGCTGGGCCTGCACCTGGGCCTGGCCGCCGGCGAGCGCGCCGGCTGGGCCCGCGCGCAGCTGGACGGTGCTGACTGGCGCGCGGCCGCATTCGCCTGTGCGCCCGGGCTGGCCGTGCTGCCCTATGGCCAGGTTGATGCCAGCGAAGCCCTGCAGCTGGAACACGCGTTGACGGCAGCGCCACAGACCTGGGCCGAGCGCCTGCCCAGGCTGTCGGCACAGTTCGACTGCGTGCTGTTCGATCTGCCGCAGCGCCTGCCCGCGCATGTGGCGGCCATCAACACCCACGCCGCCTGCCGCCTGCCGCTGCGCCTGGCCTGCGTGGACCCGGCCAGCCACGTGCAGCTGCACCGCCAGCGCGAGGATGACCGGCGCCTGCTGGTGAACCGCTACGACCCGGCCGTGCAGGTGCAGCGCGATCTGATGCAGCTGTGGCTGCACAGCCATGGCGCCGGCCTGCTGCCGCAGCCGCTACACGAGGATGCGCAGGTGCCGGCGGCGCTGGCCAGCAAGCAGCCGTTGGGCCAGCACGCAGCCGATTCGCTGGCCGCCGCCGATGTGCAGGGGCTGGCCCTGTGGTGCCTGGCGGAAGCGGCGCGCCTGCAACGAGCGGAGGCTGGCCGGCGATGATGAGCCAGCGGGTCTATTACCTGGACTGGGGGCGGCTGCGCCACCGCGTGCATGCGGCCTGGCCGACCCGCGCGGTGCTGTGGCTGTTGCAGGCCCTGGGCTGGGCGCTGCTGCGCCTGGAAGGACCCGCCTGGCAGGGCCTGGCACCACGGCTGCGCGCCGCGTTCCCGCAGCTGCAGGGCGACCGCCGCTGGCGCCCGGGTGACCCGATCCGTCTGCTGGTGCAGGCGCTGTGGCTGTCGGTGGTGCGCCTGGTGCCGCGCCGATCGCTGCGCCGGCAGCGGCTGGCGCGCGCACGCCAGCAGCGCATCGCCGAACTGCGCGGCGCGGCCGGTCGCGGCCACGTGCGCTACCTGCGCACCATGCGCGATGCCCCCAAGGATGTGTGGAACAGCCGGTTCATGGCCTGGGCCGGCGAGCGCGTGCGCACCCTGTCGCCGCGCGCACGGCGCTGGGCGACGGCGGCCATCGGTGTTGCCACGCTGGGCCTGGCGCTGCTGTGCGTCACCCAGCCCTTCAGCTACCTGGCGCAGTTCGTGTTCGTGCTGCTGCTGTGGGCCATCGCCTTGCTGGTGCGGCGCATGCAGGGGCGCTACGCCACCCTGGTGCTGGTGGTGCTGTCGATCACCGTGTCCTGCCGTTACCTGTGGTGGCGCTACACCGCCACGTTGAACTGGAACAGCACCTTCGACCTGGTCTGCGGCCTGATCCTGCTGGCCGCCGAAACCTATTCCTGGCTGGTGCTGATGCTGGGCTACGTGCAGGTGGCCTGGCCGCTGCGCCGGCGCCCGGCGCCGCTGCCGGCCGACGTGCGGCAGTGGCCCACCGTCGACGTGCTCATTCCCACCTACAACGAAGACCTGTCGCTGGTGCGGCATACGGTCTACGCCGCGATGGGCCTGGACTGGCCGGCCGACAAGCTGCGCATCCATATCCTGGACGACGGCAAGCGCGAGGAATTCCGCGCATTCGCCGAACAGACCGGGGTGAACTACATCACCCGCACCGACAATCGCCACGCCAAGGCCGGCAACCTGAACCATGCGCTGACCCTGATCGATGGTGAGCTGGTGGCCATCTTCGATTGCGACCATCTGCCGGTGCGTTCGTTCCTGCAGGTCACCTGCGGCTGGTTCGGCCGTGACCCGAAGCTGGCGCTGGTGCAGACCCCGCACCATTTCTTCTCGGCCGACCCGTTCGAACGCAACCTGCAGGTGTTCCGCAGCGATCCCAACGAAGGCGAGCTGTTCTACGGCCTGGTGCAGGACGGCAACGACCTGTGGAACGCCGCCTTCTTCTGCGGCTCGTGCGCGGTCATCCGCCGCGAAGCGATCGATGCCATTGGTGGCTTCGCCACCGAAACCGTCACCGAAGATGCGCACACCGCGCTGCGGCTGCACCGCAATGGCTGGAACTCGGCGTACCTGCGCATTCCGCAGGCGGCGGGCCTGGCCACCGACAGCCTGGGCGCGCACGTGAACCAGCGCATCCGCTGGGCACGCGGCATGGTGCAGATCTTCCGCATCGACAATCCGCTGATCGGCAAGGGCCTGAGCCTGTTCCAGCGGTTCTGCTATGCCAACGCCATGCTGCACTTCCTGGCCGGCATTCCGCGCCTGGTGTTCCTGACCGCGCCGCTGGCGTTCCTGCTGCTGCACGTCTACATCATCTATGCGCCGGCACTGGCCATCCTGCTGTTCGTGGTGCCGCACATGGCCCATGCCAGCCTGACCAACGCGCGTATCCAGGGCAAGTACCGCCGCCCGTTCTGGGGCGAGGTGTACGAGACCGTGCTGGCCTGGTACATCGCGCGGCCCACCACCGTGGCCTTGTTCAGCCCCGGCCGCGGCAAGTTCAACGTGACCGACAAGGGCGGTACCCAGGATGGCGACCGCTTCGACTGGCGCGTGGCACGGCCGTACCTGGTCCTGGCGCTGCTGAACGTGGCCGGCCTGTGCTTCGCGGTCTGGCGCTTCATGCACGGCCCGGCCGATGAGCGCGGCACGGTGATCGTCAGTTCGCTGTGGGTGCTGTACAACCTGCTGATCATCGGCGGCGCGCTGGCGGTCGCCGCCGAAGTGCAGCAGGTGCGGCGCACCCACCGCGTCACCACGCACCTGCCGATGGCCCTGCAGGTGCCCGATGGGCGTCGCCTGCGCGGCGTGCTGCAGGACTATTCCAACGACGGCGTGGGCGTGGAGCTGGGCAACGACCCCGGCCTGACCGAAGGCGCGCGGGTACACGTGCTGCTGGGCCGCGGCCGCCGCGAGTTTGCTTTCCCCGCACGCGTGCAGCGCACCATGGGCCACCGCCTGGGCCTGCTGCTGCAGTTCGACAGCGAACGCCAGCGCGTGGAGTTCGCCCAGTGCACCTTCGCCCGTGCCGATGCCTGGCTTGACTGGCATGCCGGCTACCAGCCCAAGAGCCTGCCGCGCAGCCTGTGGAGCGTGCTGGTGCTGGGCTGGCGCGGTTACCGGCGGATGGGCGATTTCGCCCCGTTCGACCTCGACCGGCCCGTGCACTGGAGCCGGCGCCTGCTGCGCTGGATGGCCAGCTTCGCTCCGCAACGTCCGCTTCCCTCCCACCCGGCTGACCCAGCCGCTGACCCAGGGCTTCGTCCATGAGCATTTCCTCTCCTCTGCGCTGGCTGCTGCTGCCGCTGCTGGCCCTGCCGGTCGCTTCGGGCAACAGTGCCCCCGCGCCGGCCCGCCTGCCCGCGACCACCGGGTCCACGCCTGACACCGCACCGGCGCAGGTGGCCGTGCCCACGCCGGTGAATGCCGCCGTGGTGCCCGCGCCGCGGCCGGAACCGGCGCAGGCCGAAACCTGGGCGGGCAGCGCCTGGCCGTGGCAGCGCGAAAGCACGTTTGCCGAGCTGGGCCGCCGCCAGGATGTGCTGCTGTCGGGCGTGCGCAACACCACCACACTGGAATTCCAGGTGCGCCGCGATCGCCTGGCACGCGAAGCCGAGCTGGACCTGAGCTTCACTCCGTCACCGTCGCTGCTGCCGACGCTGTCGCACCTGCGCGTGTACCTGAATGACGCGATGATGGGCGTGGTGCCGATCAGCAACGACCAGCTGGGGCGCCCGGTGCAGGCCAAGCTGCCGCTGGATGCGCGGCTGATCGCCGATTTCAACCAGGTGCGGCTGGAGTTCGTCGGCCACTACACCGACATCTGCGAAGAGCCCACGCACAGCTCGCTGTGGGTGAACGTTTCGAGCAACAGCACGCTGCGTCTGGGCGGCCAGCCGCTGGCCATGCAGGACGACCTGGCCAATTTCCCGCTGCCGTTCTTCGACCCGCGCGACACCGCGCGGCTGGAACTGCCGGTGGTCTACGGCACCGCGCCGACCCTGGCGCAGCAGCGTGCCGGCGCCATCATGGCGTCGTACTTCGGCAGCCTGGCCGGCTGGTGGCGGCAGGCGCGCTTCCCGGTCAGCTTCGGTGCGCTGCCGGACAAGGGCCATGCCGTGGTGCTGGCGGTGAACGGCAAGTTCCCGCCGGTGATCGCCAACCACGCGCCGGTGCAGGGGCCGGTGGTGGAACTGATGGCGCTGCCGGACGATCCGCAGCGCAAGCTGCTGCTGGTGCTGGGCCGCAACGACGACGACCTGCAGAAGGCCGTGGCGGCCATGGCCGCGGGCAACGTGCTGTTCCGTGGCAAGCGGGTGGCCATCGACCAGATCAAGCCGCTGGCCCCGCGCAAGCCCTACGACGCGCCCAACTGGGTGCGCACCGACCGCGCCGTGCGCCTGGGTGAACTGCTGGATTACCCGCAGCAGCTGCACGCCAACGGCGTGGCCCCGCAGCCGATCACGGTCAACCTCAACCTGCCGCCGGATCTGTTCATCTGGCGCAACCAGGGCATTCCGCTGAACCTGCGCTACCGCTACACGCCGCCGTTCGGCAGCGACGAATCGCGATTGGGCGTGGCCATCAACGACCAGTTCATTTCCAGCTTCCCGCTGGTGCGCCGCAACGGCAAGCAGGGCCTGGAAGAAATCCGCCTGCCGGTATTGGCCGGTGACGCCGGTGCCGACGCGGGGCGTCTGTTGATTCCGTCGCTGAAGCTGGGCGACCGCAACCAGCTGCGCTTCGATTTCAACTTCGCCAGCGTGATGGGCAGTGCCCAGCGTGACCATTGCCAGACCGTGCTGCCGCCCAACCTGCAGGCGGCGATCGAAGAAGATTCGACCATCGATTTCTCCGGCTTCCACCACTACATGGGCCTGCCGGACCTGTCCGCGTTCGCACTCAGCGGTTTCCCGTTCACCCGCATGGCCGACTTGTCTGAAACGGTGGTGTTGCTGCCGGCGCAGGCCAGCGAAGCGCAGGCCACCCTGCTGCTGAACCTGGTGGGCGGGCTGGGCGTGCAGACCGGTTACCCCGCCTACGGGCTGCGCCTGTCCAACGATTGGAAGCAGGCCAGCACGTTGGATGCGGACCTGTTGATGCTGGGCGCACTGCCCGATGAGCTGCGCGGCAGCGACCAGCTTTCGCTGCTCATCGACGCCCAGCGCACGCGCCTGTTGAACGGCCAGTCGCCGTCGCCGCAGCAGGCGATGGAACAGGCCCGCCGTGGCAGCCGCCAGGGTGACCCGGCGGTAACCGAAGTGGCGGTGACCGCCGATGCACCGTTCGCCGCCATCGTCGGCCTGCAGTCGCCCCACCACGCGCAGCGCAGCATCGTCTCGCTGGCGGCCAGTGGCGCGGCCGACTACGGCCTGCTGGACGAGGCCCTGAGTGACACCGGCAAGCGCCAGGCCATCGCCGGTTCGGTGGCGATTCTGCGCACCTCGGGCATCCACAGCCAGTTCGTGGGCGAGCACTACTACGTCGGCTCGCTGCCGTGGTGGTTGCTGCTCTGGTACCACCTGGCCGATCACCCGGCGTTGCTGGCGGTGCTGGCCACGGTGGTGGTGCTGATGGTCGCCTTCCTGCTGTGGCGTACGCTGCGCTGGGTGGCTGCCAAGCGGTTGGGCCCGGACCACTGATGGCGCGCGCGCGGCATCCGCTGGTCGCCGCCTCCGGCCTGGTCCTGCTGGGCCTGGCCGGCGTCGGCCCGTGCCAGGCGCAGGCGCTGCCGGCCACCCCGGGCGGCACGGTGGCCGAGCAGCGGCAATGGCTGTTGGAACAGGTGCGCATCGGCGAAGCCAGCGGCCGCCAGGGCCTGATCGAAGATGCACTGGCGCGACTGCGCATGCTGGCCCCGGATGACCGCAGCACGCTGTTGGCGATCCTGGAAGTGCAGCTGTCGCAGCAGAAGATGGCCGACGCCGATGCCACCCTGCAGCGCCTGCGCCAGTTGGGGGCGGGCAGTCGTGAACTGGCCGCCGGCGAGCGCCTGTGGCGGGCCTACCGTGGCGATCTGCAGCAGGACCTGCAGCAGGCGCGCCTGTTCGCCGCCGGTGGCCGCAGCGACGAAGCACTGGTGATCTATCGCCGCCTGTTCAATGACGATCCGCCCGGGCTGCAGCTGGGCCTGGAGTACTGGCGCCTGCGCGGCGCGCAGGCCGATGGCCGCGCGCTGGCGATCCGCGAGCTGAGTGCGCTGGACCGCAGTTATCCCGGCAATACCGCGCTGCTGCAGACGTTGTCGCAGCTGCTGTTCGCCGCCGGTCGCGATGTCGAAGCGCTGGCCGCGCTCGAGCGCATGGGGCGCAATCCCGAAGCGCGCACGCTGGCTGCCGATGCCGAATGGGACTTCCTGCAGGACCAGCCGGCCAATGATGCCAACGTGCGCCGGCTGCAGGCCTTCATCACCCGCAATCCAAACTTCAACGACATCGCGCTGGTGCGCGAGCGCTATGCCGACCAGCACAAGCGGGTGAGCGACCCGGCCTGGCGTGCCGGCCTGCGCGGCCAGCAGCTGCTGGATCGCGAGCGCAATGCCGAGGCCGAGCGGGCCTTCCTGCAGGCCTTGCGTGGCTATCCGCGCGAACCCGAATTCCTGGGCGGGCTGGGCATGGCGGTGATGCGGCAGGGGCGCCGCGAACAGGCCATCAACTATTTCCAGCGTGCCGTGCAGGCCACGCCGGCCGGTGACAGCACCGACAAGTGGACCGACCTGCTGGCCAGTACGCGTTACTGGCTGTTGCTGGACCAGGCCGAAGCAGCCCTGGCCAGTGGCAACGTGGACCAGGCGCAGGCGCTGTACGAGCGTGCGCGCCGCCAGCAACCCGGTGAGATCAATGCACAGCTGGGGCTGGTGGACGTGGCCGTGGCCCGGGGCGACGATGCCAGCGCCGAACGCCTGCTGCTGGCCGCGCAGCGCCGCGCACCGCGCGATGCCAATGTGATCCGCAAGCTGGTGCAGCTGTATGGGCGCACCGATCCGCAGCGGCTGGAAAGCTTCATTCATTCGCTGCCGGCCGCGCAGCAGAAGCTGTATGCCGAAGATCTGCGGCAACTGCAGATCAGCCGGCTGCGCGAGCGCCGCGAACAGGCGCTGGCCGCCGGCGATGCCGCCACTGCAATCCGCCTGGGCCAACAGTTGCGCCAGGAACTGCCCGGCGATGCGTGGCTGGCTTATGCATTGGGCAATGAGCTGCGCAGCGCCGGTCGCGACGACGACGCCGATGCGGTGGTGGCCGACATGGCCGCGCGCAATGACAGCAGCGAAGCGCGCTACGCGCAGGCCTTGTACCTGTCCGGCAGCGATCGCCTGCCGCAGGCGCTGGCGGTGCTGGACAGCGTGCCGCGCGAGCGCTGGGACGATGACATGCGTGCGCTGTCGCAGCGCCTGCAGCGCCAGCAACTGGTGGAACACCTGTGGGAGCTGCGCGCGCAGGGCCGCGAGCCTGAGGCCATCGCACTGCTGCAGCAGCAACCGCCCAGCGCCGACAACGACCTGCTGCTGGCCGAATGGGCGCGCCTGCGCGGTGATGCGGCACAGGCACTGCATTACTACCAGCAGGTGCTGGCCGCGCAACCAGACAACGTGGATGCCCAGCTGGGCCAGGTGCAGGCATGGATCGCGCAGGGCGATCTGCCGCGTGCGCGCCAGCAGATGCACGACGCGCCGCCGCAGGTGGCCGACGATGCGCTGGGCCAGCAGCGGCAGTTGGCCGGCATCTGGACCGACCTGCATGAAAATGCGCGCGCGCTGCAGATCTTGCGCGGGCTGCTGGCGCGCAAGACCGAGGCCGATGCGCAGTCCTGGCGCGATGCGGCGCGGCTGGTGCGCGCCGATGATCCAGAGCAGGCGCTGGACATGTATGCCCAGGCCATGGCCGACAACGGACTGCTGGCCCCGGCGCAGGCCACGCCGCGCGACAACCGCGCGCTCACCCTGGCCAGCCGCCAGACCGAAGGCGATGACTGGCTGCGCAGCAGCCTGCGCAGCGATGTGGACACGCTGTACCAGCAGCAGAACCCGACGCTGACAGTGATGCAGGATTCCGGCCGCCGCAGCGACGGCACGCCGGGTCTGTCACGGCTCTCGCGTGACACCCGCATCGCCCACCTGGATGCACCGTTCGCCGGCGGCCTGGGCTGGGCGCGCATCGAGCAGGTGCATTTCGATGCCGGGCGTTTCCAGACCGGCGAGGACGGCACCTTCGACGAAGATTTCGGCAGCTGCGATCTGGATCTGCTGCAGGCCGATGGCACCGCGCTGCGCGCGCCGGGTTGCAGCCGCTACGTGCACCAGCGGCGCAATTCCGGTGCCGGCTTCGCCGTGGGCTGGCGCACGCTGGACGACCGCTGGAACATCGACCTGGGCCACACCCCGTCCAACTACGTGGTGGGCAACTGGCTGGGTGGGGTCACCTTGAACGGTGACCTGGGCCGGCTGGGCTGGGGCGCCACGGTGTCGCGCCGGCCGATGACCAATTCATTGCTTTCCCAGGCCGGCGCGGTCGATCCGCGCAGTGGCATTGCCTGGGGCGGGGTCACCGCCAATGGCGTGACCCTCAGCCTGGGCTACGACGAAGGTGGCCGCAACGGTGTCTGGTCGAACTGGAGCTGGCACCGCCTGACCGGTCGCAACGTGGAAGACAACACCCGCGCGCGGGCGATGGCCGGGTGGTACCACAAGCTGATCCAGCGGCCGGACATGCGCCTGGACGTGGGCACCACGGCCATGTACTGGCGTTACCAGAAAGACCTGGGCGGTTATTCGCTGGGGCAGGGCGGCTACTACAGCCCGCAGCGCTATGCCTCGCTCAGCCTGCCCGCCAGCTTCGCCTGGCGCAGCGACAACTGGTCGCTGCGCGTGGATGCGTCCTTCAGCGTGTCCAGCGCACGCACCGCGTCCATCAGCCGCTATCCCGACCAGGCCCTGATCGAGCGGGTGATCGCCCAGCTGGAGCCGCAGTACGGCCCGCTTACGCTCGACCCGGATGGCCTGTACACCAGCAGTGGTCGCAGCAGCGGTACCGGCTCGCGCCTGTACGCGGCGGTGGAACGGCGCCTGGGCGACCACTTCGTGCTGGGTGCGGCCGGTACGCTGCAGCGCAGCCGCGATTTTTCGCCGAATACCTTCCAGCTCTATCTGCGCTATACGCTGAAGCCGTGGCAGGGCAACCTGCCGTTGCCGGTGTCTCCGCTGGTGCCCTATGGCGAATTCCGCTGATCCGCAGCGCCGCCGCCTGCTGCAGGTGGCCGCGACCCTGCCGCTGCTGGCCCACGTGGGCGCGCAGGCACAGACGGCGCCTCGCTGGCCCGCCTGGCAGGTGCTGCAGGCCAGCAGCCTGAGCCGCGACGGGCGCATGATCGACCGCAGCCAGGACGACCAGCGCACCACGTCCGAAGGGCAGTCCTATGCGCTGTTCTTCGCACTGGTGGACAACGACCAGGCCCTGTTCGACCGGGTGCTGGGCTGGACCCAGGACAACCTGGCCGGCGGTGACATGTCCGCGCGCCTGCCGGCCTGGCTGTGGGGGCGCGATGGCAAGGGCGCTTGGCGCGTGCTGGACGACAACCCCGCCTCCGATTCCGATCTGTGGCTGGCCTATGCGCTGCTGGAAGGCGCGCGGTTGTGGCGGCGCCCGGCATTGCAGATGATCGGCGCCGGCATGCTGGCGCAGGTGCGAGCGCGCGAAATCGTCGAACTGGATGGGCTGGGGCCGATGCTGCTGCCGGGCCCGCAGGGGTTCATTGAAGACGATGCCACGCGGGTCAATCCCAGCTATCTGCCGTTGCCGTTGCTGCGGCGCTTCGCCGCCGTGGACACGCAGGGCCCGTGGCAGGCGCTGGCCCGCAACACGGTGGCGTTGCTGCAGCAGACCAGCCCGCACGGCTTCGCGCCGGACTGGGCGGCCTGGCGCAAGGGCGCGTTCGTGGTGGACCCGGTGAAGGGCCCGGTGGGCGGCTACGATGCCATCCGCTGCTATGCCTGGGCCGGCATGACCGCAGCGCGCGACCCGCTGTTCCGGCCGCAGTTGCAGGCCTTGTCCGGCCCGCTGCAGCGCCTGCGCAGCGGTGGCGCGATGTGGGAAAAGGTGGACACCCGCAGCGGGCAAGGGCAGGGCGAAGGCAACTACGGGTTCCGTGCCGCGCTGCTGCCGTACCTGCAGGCGCAGGGCGAAACGCAGCAGGCGCAGGCGTTGTTGGCCAGCCTGCCAACGGCGGAACAGCAACGCAGCGCCGAGCCGGCCTATTACACGCAGATGCTTACCCTGTTCGGCCGCGGCTGGATGGAAGGCCGCTGGCGCTTCGCCGCCGACGGCCGCCTGCAGCCGCGTTGGTAGGGGCACAACACGGGGTCAGAGCCCTTTGCGCTGCAAAGGGATCTGACCCCAACTACAGCCGACGGGGTCGGATCCCGTTGCACAGCAACGGGCTCTGACCCCATTCAACGGTCATTCCAACGCGTAGCGCAGCACGAACAGCACCGCCACCAGCCACACCGCCGGGTGCACTTCGCGCCAACGCCCGGTACCGGCCTTCAGCGCCGCATAGGCAATGAAACCAAAGGCCAGGCCATTGGCAATGGAGTAGGTGAACGGCATCGCCAACGCACACAACGCCGCCGGCACCGATTCGGTCAGATCGCTCCAGTCCACTTCCACCAGCTCGCGCAGCATCAGCCCGGCCACGAACAGCAGGGCAGGGGCGGTGGCATAGCCGGGCACCATCGCCGCCAGCGGCGAGAACAGCAGCGCGGCCAGGAACAGCGCCGACACCACCAGCGCGGTCAGGCCGGTGCGGCCGCCCACCTGCACGCCCGAGGCGCTTTCGGCGAAGGCGGTGGTGCTGCTGGTGCCCAGCAGCGATCCCGCCACGATTGCCGTGCTGTCGGCCAGCAACGCGCGGCCGAAGCGCTTCTGCGCGCCCGGCAGCTTCAGCAGGCCCGCACGCCCGACTACGCCGTACAGCGTGCCGGTGGCATCGAACACTTCCACCAGCACGAACACCAGCACCACCTGCAGCAGCACCGCAATCGGGGCGCCGCCGTCATGGTGCAGCAGGCCGGGAAGATCCAGCTGCAGGAAGGTGGGGGCCAGGCTGGGCGGCAAAGACACCAGCCCCTTGAACTGCACATCGCCCAGCGCCCACGCCACGGCGGTCACCGCCAGGATGCCGATCAGGATCGCACCGCGCACGCGGCGTGCTTCCAGGATCGCAATCAACAGAAAGCCGCCCAGGGCCAGCAGCGGCGGCGCGGTATTCAGCGGGCCCAGCGCCACCAGCGTGTCTTCGTTGGCAATGATCACGCCCGACTTCTGCAGCGCGATGATCGCCAGGAACAGACCGATGCCGGCCACGATGGCCGAGCGCAACGACGAGGGAATGCCGGCCACCAGCCAGGCGCGCACGCCGGTCAGCGACAACACCAGGAACACCAGACCGGAAATGAACACCGCTGCCAGCGCCTGCTGCCACGGCAGACCGGCGGCACCGACCACGGTGAAGGCAAAGAACGCGTTCAGGCCCATGCCCGGCGCCATGCCCACCGGGAAGTTGGCCGCCAGCGCCATCACTGCCGAACCCAGCGCCGCCGCCAGGCAGGTGGCAACGAACACCGCGCCGGCATCCATGCCCGTGGTTCCCAGGATTTCCGGATTGACGAAGACGATGTAGGACATCGTCAGGAAGGTGGTGACACCGGCCAGCAGCTCGGTGCGCACGGTGGTGCCGTGCTGCTGCAGCTGGAACAGGCGTTCGAACAGGGACATGGGGGAATCTCGACCCGTTGGTGGTAGGTACCGACCGTTGGTCGGTACTCCTTGAAGCGTCACCACCAACGGTGGTGACCTACCGAAAGAGAAAGGCCGCGCGAGCGCGGCCTTTCCGGTTGCCTTACTTCAGCGCCTTGAAGCGCAGGCGCTTGGGCGCGGCGTCGTCGCCCATGCGGCGGCGCTTGTCTTCTTCGTACTCGCGGTAGTTGCCCTGGAAGAACTCCACGTGCGAATCGCCTTCGAACGCCAGGATGTGCGTGGCGATGCGATCCAGGAACCAGCGGTCATGCGAAATGACGAAGGTGTTGCCCGGGAATTCCAGCAGCGCATCTTCCAGCGCGCGCAGGGTTTCGATGTCCAGGTCGTTGGACGGTTCGTCGAGCAGCAGCACGTTGCCACCCTGCAGCAGGGTCTTGGCCATGTGCAGGCGACCACGCTCACCACCGGACAGCGAACCGACCATCTTCTGCTGGTCCTGCCCCTTGAAGTTGAAGCGGCCGATGTAGGCGCGCGACTGGATCTCGATGCCGTTGATGTTCAGGATGTCCAGGCCGCCAGCGATTTCCTGGAAGACATTGTGGTTGCCTTCCAGTGCGTCGCGGCTCTGGTCCACGTAGGACAGCTTCACGGTCGGGCCGACCACGATCTCGCCCGAATCCGGCTTTTCCTGGCCGGTGATCATCTTGAACAGGGTCGACTTACCGGCGCCGTTGGGGCCGATGATGCCGACGATGGCGCCGGCCGGCACCAGGAAGCTCAGGTCGTCGAACAGCAGGCGGTCGCCGAACTTCTTGGAGACGTTCTTGAACTCCATCACCGCATTGCCCAGGCGCTCGCCCGGCGGGATGAAGATTTCATTGGTCTCGTTGCGCTTCTGGTAATCGACCGACTGCAGCTCTTCCAGGCGGGCAAGACGGGCCTTGCCCTTGGTGCGGCCGCCCTTGGCGTTCTGGCGCGACCACTCCAGTTCCTTCTGGATCGCCTTCTGGCGAGCCTTTTCCTGGTTGTCTTCCTGCTTCAGGCGCTCATCCTTCTGGGTCAGCCAGTCGGTGTAGTTGCCCTTCCACGGAATGCCGCGGCCGCGGTCCAGTTCCAGGATCCACTCGGCGGCGTTGTCCAGGAAGTAGCGATCATGGGTGACGGCCACCACGGTGCCGGTGTAGCGCGCCAGGAACTGTTCCAGCCATTCCACCGACTCGGCGTCCAGGTGGTTGGTCGGTTCGTCGAGCAGCAGCATGTCCGGCTTCTGCAGCAGCAGGCGGCACAGCGCCACGCGGCGCTTTTCACCACCGGACAGCTTGCCCACGATGGCATCCCACGGCGGCAGGCGCAGCGCATCGGCGGCCACGTCCAGCTGGTTTTCCAGGGTGTGCGCGTCGCCAGCGGCCAGGATCGCCTCCAGGCGCTCCTGTTCCTTGGCCAGCGCGTCGAAGTCGGCGCCTTCCTCGGCGTAGGCGGCGTACACCGCTTCCAGCGCGGCCTGGGCCTGCAGCACTTCGCCCACGCCTTCCTCCACCGCTTCACGCACGGTCTTGGTCGGGTCCAGTTCCGGTTCCTGCGCCAGGTAGCCGACCTTGATGCCCGGCTGCGGGCGGGCTTCGCCCTCGAAATCGGTATCCACGCCGGCCATGATCTTCAGCACGGTGGACTTGCCGGCGCCGTTCAGGCCCAGCAGGCCGATCTTCGCGCCCGGGAAGAAGGACAGCGAGATGTCCTTGATGATCTGCCGCTTGGGCGGGACCACCTTGGACACGCGGTTCATGGTGTAGATGTATTGCGAGGACATGAGGTCTCCGTAAGGGCGCGGCCCTGCACCCGTCCGTCAGCGGGAAGATCCCGGACGACAGCGGGCGCAGACTGAAATGGAATACCCCCAATTATAGCCGGAACCGCTTACCGCCCGCGCCGCCCTTGGCCCCGGGGCTGGCCGCTGCCTGAATACTGCGTCACATCCTGCGAATCGGAACCGTTTCCAGCCAATATCCGTTCAGACGCAATGCGCAAGATTGGCCTCACCACCCACCCGAGCAGAGGTTTCTCATGCGCATCAACCGAATCATGGCCGGAGCCGTGGCCTCTGTTCTGGCCCTGGGCGCGGTCGCCCCGGCGTTTGCCGACAACGACCACCGTGACCGCCGCGAGTGGCGAGAAGACCGCCGTGACGACCGTCGCGAGTACCGCCACGACGTCCGCGAGGCCCGCCGCGACTACGAGCGTGATCGCCGCGACGCCCGCCGCGACTGGAACCGCGACCACGACCGCCGCTACTACCACCCGGCGCCGCCGCCGCGTGTGGTCTACCGCCCCGGCTATGGCCCGGGCCCGGGTTACGGCTGGCAGCGCGGGCACCGCTACCGCGATTACTACCGTGGCCCGATCTACGTGGTGAACGATTACCCGCGTTACCACCTGCGTCGCCCGCCGTACGGCCACCACTGGATCCGCGACGACCGCGGCAACATGCTGCTGGTGGCCGTGGCCACCGGCATCATCGCCGACTACATCATCAACAACCGCTGATGCAGCAACGGGGTCGGAGCCCTTCCCTGCGGGAAGGAGTCCGACCCCACCAGCCCGGGGGGGGGGGGGGGGGGGGGGGGGGGGGGGGGGGGGGGGGGGGGGGG
>NZ_JACVUD010000077.1:0-20767 GCF_016624905.1 Stenotrophomonas sp. S49
CCCGCGCCCGGGCCCCCCCCCCCCCCCCCCCCCCCCCCCCCCCCCCCGGCGGAGGCTGCCGGTTCCACCCTGCGTTCACGACGGCACTGCGACGCTGCGGCCATCCCCCACAGGAGCCGCGCATGCGCCGGATGCTGTTGCCTGCCTGCCTGCTGCTGGCCGCCGCGCCGCTGTCGGCCGCCGCCGCCGAAGCCTGCGACGTGCCACCCCGCTATGGCCTGAGCCCGCTGGCGATCTCCATCCGCAACGCGGCCTGCAACGAACACCGGCTGTGGTACCGCGCCTTCATCGACCGCGAAGGCCGCGCTGCCAGCCTCACCGTCACCGAGGCAGAGAGCGGCTACCTGGCCGACAACGGCCTGGTGGCCTGGCGACGCGTGGCCGCCTACTGGCGTGACAGCGGCACATTGAACGCGATGGGCAGCATCGACGGCGCCAGCAGCTGCCTGGCGCCCCTGGGGGTGCGCTACACCGACAGCGACTGCCGCGCCTTCCTGGTCGACAACCCGTGGTCGGCCGCCTTCATTTCCTGGGTGATGGTGCGCGCCGGGGTGCCCGGCTTCACCACCTCGCCGCGCCACATCGACTACATCCGCGCTGCCTATCAGGCCGGCCCGGCCGGCAGCCCGTACCGGCTGCTGGACCCGGCCACCGCCAAGCCCGCCCCCGGCGACATGCTGTGCTTCCTGCGCGACCGCAGCAGCACCCTCAGCTACAGCGGGCTGGTGCAGGCACTGGGCAACGGCTCAGTGGGCCACTGGAAATCGCATTGCGAAGTCGTGGTGGCGGCCAACCTGGGCGGCGACCAGACCCTGTACCTGGTGGGCGGCAACGTGATGAACACCGTGGCCATGCGCCTGCTGCAACTGGATCGCAGCGGGCGCATCCAGCTGCCGCCAGCACGCTCGCATGACACCACCGGCATCGACCCCAGCTGCACGCCGGGGCGCGAAGACGAGTGCAGCTTCAATCGACAGGACTGGGCGGCGCTGCTGCAGCTGAATGTTGCGGCACCTGCCGCGCCTACTTACCCCAGCGCCCCCGCTGCAGCACCCGTTGGCCGTTGAAGATCACGCTTGATCCCGGCCCGCTTCGCCGCCATCTTGGCTGCATCGACGCCAGACATTCCACGCCATGCCCACCCTGCTGTTGTTGCTGATCGTTGGCGGTATCGTCTATTTCTTCTGGAACGCGGCGCGTTCGGCCGCCGAGCGTGCGGTGGAGTTGGGCCGCAATGCCTGCCGTGCCGCCGATGTGCAGTGGCTGGACCAGGCGGTGCATGCCACCGGCCTGCGCCTGTCGCGCGGCGAGGATGGCCGGCTCGGTTTCGAGCGCACCTTCAAGTTCGAGTATTCCTACGATGGCATCGATCGCCATGTCGGGCGCATGGTGCTGCGCGGCGATCAGCTCGTTTCGTTCACGGGGCCGGGCGCGGCGCGGATCAGCAGGATCCGCGCGGATGTGGATGAGGCCGAAGATGTGTAAGCGGTAGCGCCGGGCCATGCCCGGCGAGCGCAGCGGCAGCAGTGTGCCGACCAACGGTCGGCACCCACATTTATTTGACCACGCGCAGGGTCGGACGGCCCTTCGGTGGCGGGTTGGACGGCGGCGTGTCGTCCGGCGGCGTGTCGCCCTCGTGCAGCGGCTCGTCACTGGCGGCGGTCGCTTCGGCACCGGGAATATCGTCCGGCAGTGCCATGCCCTGCCCGGTTTCGCGGGCGTACACGGCCAGCACCGCGCTGATCGGCACCTGCACCGGGTAGCTGGTGCCGGAGAAGCGCGCCGAGAAGCTCACCATCTCGTTGTCGATCATCAGCCGCACCACCGCACGCTCGGCGATGTTCAGCACCACGCGCCCATCCTTCACGGCCGAAGGCGGTACCTGCACGCCGGGCACGCCGGCGTCGACCAGGATATGCGGGGTCAGCTGGTTGTCGTTGATCCATTCCACCAGGGCCCGCAGCAGGTACGGGCGGTGGCTGGTCATGTGGAAGAAGTCGTCGGTCATGCGTGAAGTGTACGCGCACGACGCCCCTGTCGGGGCGCATCACGGCACGCCGGTAGGCGTGCAGACGGGAACTGCGGCAATCGCCTAGACCGGCAGGTCGCGCAGCTTCTTTTCCTGATCGGTCAGGCTGCGCACGAACCCGGGGTGGCGGAAGATGCGGTTGCCATAGTCTTCGATGGCCTTGCCATCCTTGGGCAGCGGCACGTCCAGCGACTGCAGGCGCCAGATGATGGGCGCCATCGCGCAGTCGGCCAGGCTCATTTCCGGGTTCAGGAAGAACTTGCTGGCCTTGAACAGCGGCAGCGATGCGGTCAGCAGTTCCTTCAGGCGCTTGCGGCCGGCCTCGGCCTGGGTCTTGTTGCCCAGCTGGATGGCCTGCACCTGCGGCACCCAGTCGTGCTCGATGCGCAGCATGGCCAGGCGGATGCGGGCACGCGACAGCGGATCGACCGGCATCAGCGGCGGATGCGGGTAGCGCTCATCCAGGTACTCACTGACCACCGAGGCGGCGTACAGCACCAGCTCGCGCTCTACCAGGGTGGGCACCGAGTGGTAGGGATTGAGATCGATCAGGTCTTCCGGCGGGTTCTGCGGATCAACCGGCACGAAATCATAAGTCACGCCCTTGGCCGCCAGGACCAGGCGCACCCGATGGCACAGGACATCGTCGTTCGAGGAAAACAGCGTCAGTGTATTGCGCATGCGTACGCTCGCCGCCATCAAAGGCTCTCCCACGACAGGAGACCGCCTGCCGTACCGGCGCCACCAGCCCCTTGCCGGTGGTCGACTCCTGCCCGAGTGTGCAACCGGGCATCACAAAAGCCAATAGGCCTGAGGCAATGCCCCGCCCGGCTCAATGCACGTCCTTCCAGTATTCCTTCTTCAGCAGATACAGCAGGAAGGTCAGCAGGGCCAGGAACAGGATCACCCATACGCCCAGCTGCTGGCGCTTCAGCGCGGCCGGTTCGCCGGCGTATTCCAGGAAGTTGGTGATGTCGCGCACGGCCTGGTCGTACTGCCCGGCATCCACGCTGCCGGGGCTGTCGATGCGCAGGCCGGTGACCGGCGGGTCCATGCCCGGCGCTTCGGCCTTGCCATGCACCGCGTGCTGCAGCCCCTGCATTTCCCACAGCGGGTTGGGCATGGAGGCATTGGGGAACACGGTGTTGTTCCAGCCCAGCGGACGGCTGCTGTCCAGGTAGAAGGACTTCAGGTAGGTGTAGATCCAGTCGCTGCCACGCACGCGGGCAATCAGGCTGAGATCGGGCGGCATCTTGCCGAACCATTTCTCGGCCTGCTCCTTGGGCATAGCCACCGGCACCGGATCGCCGATGGCCGAACCGGTGAAGTTGAGGTTGTTCATCACCTCTTCCTCACTCAGGCCCAGGTCCTGGCCCATGCGCGAATAGCGCAGGTACTTCAGCGCGTGGCAGCCGGAACAGTAGTTCATGTACAACTGCGCGCCGCGCTGCAGCGACGCGCGGTCACCCAGATCGTTGCCGGCCTGCAGCAGTTTGGCGCCACCTTCGGCGGCGTTGGCCAGGCTGCTGCCCAGCACCAGGGCGGCCATCAGGGCCAACCGGACCATCCAGCGCTCAGTCATGCGTGGTCACCCTTTCCGGTACCGGCTTGGTCTTGTCCAGCCTTGTCCATAGCGGCATGGTGATGAAGAACGCGAAGTACAGGAAGGTCAGCACCCGCCCGACATAGGTTTCGTGCGCGTCGGTGCCCGGGCCGGAGCCGATCACCCCCAGCCACACGAAGCACACGGCGAACACCCCCAGCAGCACCTTCGACAGCAGGCCGCGGTAGCGGTAGGACTTGACCCGCGCGCGGTCCAGCCACGGCACCAGGAACAGGATCGCGATGGCCGAGAACATCACCAGCACGCCGCCCAGCTTGTTGGGCACCACGCGCAACATGGCGTAGTACGGCGTGTAGTACCAGACCGGCTTGATGTGTTCGGGCGTGACCAGCCGGTTGGCCTCGGTGAAGTTGTCGTGTTCCAGGAACAGACCGCCGAAGGCCGGGGCGAAGAAGATGATGAAGGCGGCGATGACCAGCAGGAAGCCGACGCCGACGCCATCCTTCAGCGTGTAGTACGGATGGAACGGAATGCCATCGGCCGGCGCGTTCGGCGACCAGCGGTTGCCCTTGGGCCCCTTCTTGATCTCCACGCCATCGGGATTGTTCGAGCCCACTTCGTGCAGCGCGCCCAGGTGCAGCACCACCAGCAGCAGCAGCACCAGCGGCAGGGCGATCACGTGCAGGGCGAAGAAGCGGTTCAACGTGGCATCGCTGGGCAGGTAATCGCCCATGATCCATTCGGTCAGGCCGTTGCCGATGACCGGGATGGCGCCGAACAGCGAGATGATGACCTTGGCACCCCAGAACGACATCTGGCCCCAGGGCAGCACGTAGCCCATGAAGGCTTCGGCCATCAGCACTAGGTAGATCAGCATGCCCAGGATCCACACCAGTTCGCGCGGCTTCTGGTAACTGCCGTACAGCAGGCCGCGGAACATGTGCAGGTAGACCACGATGAAGAACAGCGAGGCCCCGGTGGAATGCATGTAGCGGATCAGCCAGCCCCATTCCACATCACGCATGATGTATTCGATGGAGGCGAACGCTTCGGCGGCGTTCGTCTTGTAGTGCATGGTCAGGAAGATGCCGGTAACGATCTGGTTGACCAGGATCAGCAGCGCCAGCGAACCGAAGTAGTACCAGATGTTGAAGTTCTTCGGCGCGTAGTATTCGCTGACATGCTTGCGGTAGACCGGCATCAGGCCGGGCGCGCGCGCATTGACCCAGTCGGCCACGCCGCTGGCGGTACGGCTGAGGATGTTGCTCATCAGGCAGCCCCCTGCGGATCGACACCGATGATGACGGTGTTGTCGTCCTGGTAGTGGTGCGGTGGCACCAGCAGGTTGATCGGCGCCGGCACGTCCTTGAACACGCGGCCGGACATGTCGAAGCGCGACTTGTGGCAGGGGCAGAAGTAGCCGCCCTTCCACTGCGGATCGTAGGGTTCAGGGCGGATCTCGGCGACCATTTCCGGCGAACAGCCCAGGTGCGTGCACAGCCCGACCAGCACCGAGATTTCCGGTTTGATCGAACGCAGCTCGGGGTTCTGCTTCAGCACGTACTCGGGCTGCTGGTCCCTCTCGCCCGATTCGGGATCCTTCAGGCGGCCATCGAGCCCATGCAGCGCATCCAGGATGGCCTTGGAGCGCTTGACGATCCAGATGGGCTGGCCGCGCCACTCCACGATCAGGCGTTGGCCTTCCTGCAGCGCGCTGATGTCGGCCACCACCGGTGCGCCGGCAAGCTTGGCACGGGCACTGGGGTTCCAGGACTTGATGAAAGGAACAGCGGTGAAGCCGACGCCGACGGCACCCACCACGGCAGTGGTGGCAGTAAGAAAACGCCGACGTCCGGTGTTGACTGGATCGTATACCCCATCGTTGGCCATCCGGCACTCCGATATTGATTAGGTAGCTTTAAGGCTGCCAGCGGATCCGGTGGGGGCCAGAGCCGCATTGAATCGTGGTCGAGTGTAGCGGAACCGTCGCGCGCCACACAACGCGGTGCAACAAAATCTTGAACGTGTGCCGACAGCCAGTCGGCACCTACCGAAGGCGTGCCGACCAACGGTCGGCACCTACTGCTTTGTCAATGCCGTGCGGTAGCGATCGGCCAGCTGGCCGACCCGGCGCACGTAGTACTGGGTTTCACTGTACGGGGGGACGCCGCCATGGCGGTCGACAGCGCCCTCGCCGGCGTTGTAGCCGGCGGCGGCCAGGGTCAGGTCGCCGTTGAAGCGCTTCAGCAGCCACGCCAGATACTGCACGCCGCCACGGATGTTCTGGCTGGCATCGTAGGAATCGGCGACACCGAAGCGCGCCGCGGTGGGCGGCATCAGCTGCATCAGCCCCTGCGCGCCGGCGCGGCTGAGCGCGGTGGGGTTGTAGGCCGATTCGGCATGGATGATCGCGCGCACGATGGCTTCTTCCACGCCGAACTCACGTGCGGCCGACGCGATCTCGGTCTGGAACGAGGTCGTGTTGAGCCGCACGCTGCCGAAATCGACGCGCGGATTGACCCCGCAGGCGTAGCAGCGTTCGATGAAGCTGTAGCGGATGGTCCGCACCGGCCCCAGGCTGGCCACCTGCGCTGGCCGCGCACTGGTGTAGTGGCGAACCCCGTCCTTCATGTACGAATAGACCTGGCCGCTGACCGTGCGGCCCGCGCGCGGCGTGGCCGCAGGTGCTGTGGTGGGGGCAACGGCCGGGCTGGCGGCACTGGCGGCCACGGCGACCGGATTACGCTCGGCGCTGGCCACCGCCACCGGCGCGGCGGCAGGCGTGGGCGTGGGCGTGGGCGTGGGTGCTGGCGCGACCGGGCGTGTTGGACGACTGGGCTGACGCGTGTAGCTGATGGTGGTGCAGCGCGCACCGGCCACCCGCTTGCTGACATAGCTGGTGACCCCGTCAGCGCCTTCGCACTTGTACAGGGTGCCGGCGCTGGCCGGCGCAGCGGTCAGCGCAGCGATGATGATCGCCGTTATCCCCAGTCTCCCCTTCATGGGCGCGAGTGTCCCAGCTTCGCCGGGCCTTGCCAAGCGCCACGGCTCAGTCCGTGACCGCCGGCACAGCCAGCAGTTGGCTCAACCCGCCCAACCGCTCGGCCAGTTCCTGCCGCAGCGTTTCCGGGGTGGTCCACAGCGCCAGCGGCAGGCGGTCCAGGCTGAGGATCTGCGCCAGCATCATGCCGCGGCTCTCTGCGCCCATGCGCAGCAGGCAGTGCTGCGGCCCATCGGCCTCCAGCACCCCGCACCAGGGCGGAATGCGACTTTCCAGCTCGGCCTGGCTGCCGGCCAGGCGCAGGGTGGCCTGCAGGGCGAACGGCGCCTGGCTGACGGCTTGGCGCACCATCACGTCCGGCGGCGCCGGTGTGCGCCGATGCAGGCCGGGTTCGGCCAGCGCCTGCACCGCCCCCATCCGGTCCACCCGCAGGGTGCGCCAGTCCTGCCGTCCCACGTCCCAGGCCAGCAGGTACCAGCGCCGGCCGTAGTTCACCAGATGCTGGGCCTCGACCTGGCGCTGGGTGACCACGTCCTGTGCGCTGCGGTACTCGAAGGCCAGCCGCGAGGCCTGCCGGCAGTGCTGGGCCAGCCGCCCCAGCAGGCGCGCGTCGGTGGCTGGCAGCTCGTTCAGCGTGGCGGTGGCGGCGTGTACTTCACCGGCCTGCTGGCGGCGCCGGGTCGGCACCAGGGGGTCGAGCTTGGACAGCAGGCCGCGCGCGGTGTCGTCGATGCCGGACACCGTGGCCGAGGCCGCACGCAGGGCAATAGCCAGGGTGGTCGCCTCTTCCTCATCCAGCAGCATGGGCAGCACCGGGGCGCCTGAGCCCAACCGGTAGCCGCCGCCGACCCCGGCCGAGGCCTGTACCGGGTAGCCCAGCTCGCGCAGGCGCTCGATGTCGCGGCGGATACTGCGCCGGTCCACGCCCATGCGCTCGGCCAGCTCGGCGCCCGACCAGTGGCGTCGGGCCTGCAGCAGGGCGATCAGGCGCAGCAGTCGATGGGCGGTATGGCGCATGAAGGATCAAGGACAGAAGTCGTCCGCGATTGTGCCCCAGCATGGCCCCACGGTTCACCCCTCTTACTGCAAGGAGCACCACCATGTCCTCACGCCTGATCACCCTCTACCACGCCGCCCGTTCACGCTCGAGCGGCGCTGTGGCCCTGCTGGAAGCGCTGGGGGCGGACTACCGCCTGCACGTGCTGGACCTGAAGGCCGGCGCCAACCTGGCCCCGGCCTACCTGGCCATCAACCCGATGGGCAAGGTGCCGGCCATCGTCCATGACGGCGCGCTGGTGACCGAACAGGTGGCCATCTATCTGTACCTGGCCGACCTGTACCCGGAAGCCGGGCTGGCGCCGCCGATCGGCGATGCCCTGCGTGGCCCCTACCTGCGCTGGATGGCCTTCTATGGGGCCTGCTTCGAACCGGCGATGATCGACCGCGCGATGCACCGCGACCCGCCGCCGCACGCGTTCTCGCCCTACAACGATGCCGACACCGTGCTGCAGGTGATCGAGGCCCAGCTGGCGCAGGGGCCGTACCTGCTGGGTGACACCATGAGTGCCGCCGACGTGCTGTGGGGCAACGCGCTGCAGTGGACCACCGCGTTCGGCCTGGTGAAGCCGGCGCCGGCCACGGCCGCGTTCATCGCCCGCATGGCGGAACTGACCGCGTTTGATCGCTCGCGGCAGATCGACGCGGAGCTGGTGGCGGCCTGACGGGGGCGGTAGACCCACGCCATGCGTGGATGAATTCCGCCGGGCATGGCCTGGCGCTACCGGCGGGCGGTGCGGGATGCGGGTAGAATTGCCGCCTTTCCCGCCACCCGAATGGATTAAGCGCCATGACCGGGACGCCAGACGTCTTTCCGCCCGCCACGCCGGGCGGTACCCCGCTCGTTGCCCTGCCCACTGGTCCGCGCAAGCCCGACCAGGTGAAAGGCAAGCTGTACATCAAGACCCACGGTTGCCAGATGAACGAGTACGACTCGGCCAAAATGGCCGACGTGCTCGCCGCCAGCGATGGCCTGGAACTGACCGACCGCCCGGAAGACGCCGACGTCATCCTGGTCAACACCTGCTCCATCCGCGAAAAGGCGCAGGAGAAGGTGTTCAGCCAACTGGGCGTATGGAAGGGCCTGAAGAACAAGGGCCGCGAGGTCATCATCGGCGTGGGTGGCTGCGTGGCGTCGCAGGAAGGCGAAGCGATCATCAAGCGCGCCCCGTTCGTCGATCTGGTGTTCGGCCCGCAGACCCTGCACCGCCTGCCCGAACTGATCCGTGCCCGCCGCGAACAGCAGCGCCCACAGGTGGACATCAGCTTCCCCGAGATCGAGAAGTTCGACCGCATGCCCGAACCGCGCGCCGAAGGTGCGTCTGCGTTCGTGTCGATCATGGAAGGCTGTTCCAAGTACTGCTCGTTCTGCGTGGTGCCCTACACCCGCGGCACCGAGGTCAGCCGCCCGTTCGAGGACGTGGTGGTGGAAGTGGCCCAGCTGGCCGCACAGGGCGTGCGCGAGATCAACCTGCTCGGCCAGAACGTCAACGCCTACCGTGGCCCGTATGGCGATGGTGAGTTTGCCGACCTGGGCCTGCTGATCCGCACCATCGCCGAGATCGATGGCGTTGGCCGCATCCGCTTCACCACCTCGCACCCGCTGGAGTTCAGCGATTCGCTGGTCGATGCGTTCCGCGACGTGCCGCAGCTGGCCAACTTCCTGCACCTGCCGGTGCAGGCCGGCAGCGACCGCGTGCTGTCGGCGATGAAGCGCGGCTATACCGCGCTGGAATTCAAGTCGAAGATCCGCAAGCTGCGCGCCGTGCGCCCGGACATCTCGATCAGCTCGGACTTCATCGTCGGTTTCCCCGGCGAGACCGATGCCGATTTCGAGAAGACCATGAAGCTGATCGAGGACATCGGATTCGACCACAGCTTCTCCTTCATCTATTCGCGCCGCCCGGGCACGCCGGCGGCCGACCTGGAGGACACGATCAGCGATGCGGAAAAGCACGCGCGCCTGTCGCGCCTGCAGGAACGCATCAATGCGCACGCGGCCAGCATCTCCGAAAAGATGGTCGGCACGGTGCAGACCGTGCTGGTGGAAGGCCCGTCGCGCAAGAACCCGAACGAGTTGACCGGCAAGACCGAGAACATGCGCTCGGTGAACTTCCCGGCGCCAGCGCGCCTGATCGGCCAGTTCGTGGATGTGGTGATCACCGAAGCGCTGACCAATTCGCTGCGCGCGCGGGTGGTGGCGGAGTAAGGGAGGTGTGCCGACCAACGGTCGGCACCCCCCCGGGCCCCCACGATTGGGTGGGGGGGGGGGGGGGGGGGGGGGTGGGGGGGGGGGGCCCCCCCCCGGGGGCCCCCCCCCACCGGGGCCCCATCGATGGGGTCAGAGCCCCTTTGGGGATCTGACCCCGTTGTTGCCTGGCACATTTTTCACCAGCGCTTCACAGGCGTTGCGGGGCGGGCACCGCACCCACTTGTCCACAGCTTTCTGCGGCGCCGATCCACACCCGGTGTGGAGAACTGTCGCCCCGCCCGTCCGCGCGCTACCCTTGTCTTCCCTGACCCACCGCGGTGGACGGCGAACCCGCCCCACCCTCTGCAATGAAAAGCATCGAGCATCGAGATTTCACCCTGTCGCCGGAAGACACCGAGCGACTGGCCAACCTGTCCGGCCCCTTCGATGGGCACCTGCGCCAGATCGAGCTGAAGCTCGGCGTGGAGATCGCCAACCGCGGCTTCGTGTTCCGCATCAGCGGCCGCGACGAAGCCACCGCCGAAGCGCAGAAGCTGATTGAAGCGCTGTACGCCGAGACGGCCGAGACCACCTTCGACAACCACGCCATCCACCTGCGCCTGGCCAAGGCCAACCTGGACCAGATCGCCGAGCGCGCGTACGAAGCGCAGGAGGTGGCGATCAAGGTCAAGCGTGGCACGGTGCGTGGCCGCGGCGCCAACCAGGCCCGCTACCTGCACCAGATCACCACCCACGACATCAACTTCGGCATCGGCCCGGCCGGTACCGGCAAGACCTTCCTGGCCGTGGCCAGCGCGGTGGAAGCGCTGAACGAATCGCGCGTGCAGCGGCTGATCCTGGTGCGCCCGGCGGTGGAAGCCGGCGAGAAGCTGGGTTTCCTGCCCGGCGACCTGTCACAGAAGGTCGATCCCTACCTGCGCCCGCTGTACGACGCCCTGTACGAAATGCTGGGCGTGGAAAAAGTGGTGAAGCTGCTGGAAAAGAACGTGATCGAGATCGCGCCGCTGGCCTACATGCGCGGCCGCACGCTGAACGATGCGTTCGTGATCCTGGATGAGGCGCAGAACACCACCATCGAACAGATGAAGATGTTCCTGACCCGCCTGGGCTTTGGTTCCACCGCCGTGGTGACCGGCGACCTGACCCAGACCGACCTGCCCAAGCACGTGAAATCGGGCCTGCGCGATGCCATCGACGTGCTGCGTGACGTTGACGGTGTCAGCTTCACCTTCTTCGAAGCGCGCGACGTGGTGCGCCACCCGCTGGTGGCCCGCATCGTCAGTGCCTACGACCGCCGCGACCTGCACCAGATCCAACCCGGAGCCACCCCATGACCAAAGGTCCCGTGCGACTGGATGTCGCCATCAGCTATGCGCTGCCCCGCACCGGCCTGCCGGCCGCCGTCAGTTTCCGCAAATGGGTGGCGGCGGCATTGAAGGGCCGCATCCGCGAAGCCGACCTGGCCATCCGCGTCGTCGATGCCAAGGAAGGGCAGTCGCTGAACCGCCATTACCGTGGCAAGGATTACGCCACCAACGTGCTCAGCTTCCCCGCCGAGCTGCCCGAAGGCCTGCCCAAGGGGGTGAAGTTCCCGCTGCTGGGTGATCTGGTGATCTGCGCACCTGTGGTGGCGCGCGAGGCCGACGAACAGGGCAAGGCGCTGAACGCGCACTACGCGCACCTGACCGTGCATGGCGTGCTGCATCTGCTGGGCTGGGACCACGAGGACGACAAGGAAGCCGAGGCGATGGAACAGCTGGAGCGCGAGATCCTGGCCGAGCTGGGCATCGACGATCCCTACGCCGGCGAGCGCTGAACCACCGATCGCGCTACCCTGCAGCGACAACCACCCCGGAGACAAGGATGATGATGGGCGACATGGGGCCGTTCCTGGCCGGAAGTGCGATCTTTGCCCTGCTGCTGGTCGTGGCCGCCAACGTGCTGCGCCGGGTCAGCGCCCGCCACCCGGATGGACGGCACTGGCTGCTGCGTACGCTGGCCCTGCTGTGCCCGGCCAGCCTGCTGGCTGCGGTGGTGCTGGGCAATGTGGGGCCGCATCTGCTGGGCGGTCCGGGACCGGCCAGCAGTACGCCCACGCTGTGGGCCACATCGATGGTGCTGGTCCTGATCGGCGCGTTCTCCGCGCCGGTGTGCTGGCGCGTGGTGCTGCAGCATCGCCTGGGGCGGGCCAGCAGCAGCCTGTCGTTCTTCCACGCCACGCGTACCCAGCTGTGCGCGCTGTTCGTACTTGCCGCGGTCTACGTAGTCGCGGTCAAGCGGATCGACGCTGCGGACATGCCGGCCTGGCTGCTGCAACCGGGTGTGCTGCAGATTGCACTGAGCGAGATGATGCAACTGGTCCATCTGGCCATGGTCGCGGTCATGCTGACCCTGCCCCTGATGGCACTGCGCGCGCTGGCCCGGCTTACGCTGCGGCGTGCGCAGACCCTGCTGGGCCGCGTACCGCAGGGCTGAGCCCTACGGACAGGATGGAGTCCGGCCGCTACCATGGCCGGGCATCCTCCATTGCGGACCCTTTGCCTGTGCTGCTGCGTACTGCCCTGCCCCTGCTGCTTGCCTCCCTTGCCGCCACCGCCTCGGCGGCACCGCTGGACCTGCCCGCACTGATCGAATGCCGCCAGGGCGTGGCCGACCATGCCGCACTGGCGCCGCTGCTGGCCGACCCGTTGAAGGCCGTGGCCAACGGCCTGCAGCCGCTGCCGCAGGCCAACCAGTTCATGACCGAGTTCCGCCTGGCCAACCCGATCACCGTGTTCGGGCAGCAGACCGACCACATCGCGGTGGCCGGGGCCAGCGTGATGGCCGTGCTGGACCAGGCCGACCCGCACCCGCTGGCCACCCGCCTGGCGCTGGAAACCGGTTACGACCAGGGCGGCAAGTTCATGGCCGGCCGCGAAGTGGTCAGCCGCGATGTCACCGACCCGAAGACCGGCGAGGCGCAGATCGAATCGATCATCCTGAGCGTGTCCACGGTGGCCAGCCACCCCGGCCGGACCCTGGCCGGCTGCACCTACAGCCTGGACCTGCCGGCCGAAGACGAGGCCCCCGGCGACGCAGCCAGCGGTCACTGAAAGGCCCCCACATCCTGCTAGACTGGGGCCAACGCCCGGGTTTCCGGGTGCCCTTTTTCCAGAGATGTCTGAAGACGACAGTAGTAGCTCCCCGCAGGAGCCCAATGAAAAGAAGCGCGGCTGGCTGGAACGCCTGACGGCCGCCTTCTCCGGCGAACCCCATACCCGCGACGAGCTGGTGGCCGTGCTGCACACCGCGCAGGACGAAGGGCTGATCGCCGCCGATACCCTGAAGATGATGGAAGGCGCCATTTCGGTGGCCGAGCTGACCGTGGGCGACGTGATGATTTCGCGTTCGCAGATGGTCTCGCTGCCGGTCGAGGCGCCCTTCCTGGAACTGATGAAGCAGGTGGTCGAATCGGGCCATTCGCGCTTCCCGGTGCATGGCGAGAACAAGGACGACATCCTTGGCATCCTGCTGGCCAAGGACCTGCTGCGCGGCGTGGTGGCCGACAACGGCCCGGCCAACGTGCGCGAACTGCTGCGGCCGGCGGTGCTGATTCCCGAGGCCAAGAAGCTCAACGTGCTGCTGAAGGAATTCCGCCTGTCGCGCAACCACATGGCGATGGTGGTGGACGAATACGGTGGCGTGGCCGGTCTGGTCACCATCGAAGACGTGCTGGAACAGATCGTCGGCGATATCGACGACGAGCACGACGAAGCCGAAGACCCCTCGGCGCAGATCGCCATCCAGGCCGATGGCCAGTACGTGGTGGACGCGCTGACCCCGATCGGCGATTTTAACGAACGCTTTGGTGCCACCTTCTCCGATGAGGACTACGACACCATCGGCGGCCTGGTGACCGAGGCCGTGGGCCACCTGCCGGAAGTGGGCGACGAACTGGCGCTGGACCGCTTCATGTTCCGCGTGGCGCGTGCCGACGCGCGCCGGGTGCAGGCCTTCCATGTGACCGTGCTGCCGCCGGACGCGCAGGACGACGCTTGAAGCGCCGCGGCCTGTTGATGCTGGCATGGCTGGCGCTGTGCACGCTGGCCCTGGCACTGCCAGGGTCGGCCTTCGCGCAGGCCGCCGCGGTTCCCGAGGCGGCTGCGGACGCAGCGTCTCCGCGTATCGGCGTGGTGACCATGCAGCCGGGCACGGTGTTCTTCGAACGCTTCGGCCACGACGCCATCGTGGTGCTGGACCCGGTCAGTGGTGCGGCCACGTCCTACAACTTCGGCTATTTCGATCCGTCCGAACAGGATTTCATCAGCCGCTTCGTGCGCGGCGAGATGATGTACTACCTGGTGGCGCTGCCGCTGCAGCAGGACCTGTCCTACTACGACGAGACCGGACGCGGGGCCAGCGTGCAGTGGCTGGACCTGCGCCCGGACCAGGGGCGGGCCCTGGCCGATGGCCTGGCCGAGCGGGCCAAGCCGGAAAACGCGCGCTACCACTACGATTACTACACCGCCAACTGCGCCACCATGGTGCGCGACACCCTGGACAAGGCCCTGGGCGGCGGCCTGCATGCGCAGCTGTCGGGGCGCTCGCGCGGCAACACCTACCGCAGTGAATCGGTGCGCTTGGCCTCGCCGGCGCCGTGGATGTGGCTGGGCTTCGACATCGGTCTGGGCCCGTTTGCCGACCAGCCGCTGTCGCGCTGGCAGGAAGCGTTCGTGCCGATGCGCCTGGCCGATGCCCTGCGCCAGGTGCGCAACAGTGATGGCCGCCCGCTGGTACAGAGCGAGCAGGAACTGCTGCCGCACCGCATTGCCGCCGAACCGAAGGAATCGTCGCGGCGCTGGTGGCCGTGGCTGCTGTGTGGCCTGCTGGCCGCCGCAGGCATCGTGGCCCTGCGCCAGCGCCCGCGCCTGCTGGCCGGCCTGGCCCTGCCGCTGTGGCTGCTGTGCACGATCGCCGGCGGCCTGCTGGTGTTCCTGTGGGGCTTCAGCATCCACTACGCCGCCTGGGCCAACCGCAACCTGCTGCTGCTGTCGCCGCTGGCGGTGCTGCTGCTGCCGGGCGCCATCGCCCTGCTGCGCAGGCGCGTGCCGGGTCGCGTGTTCAGCGTGGTGCTGTGGTTGCTGGCCGCGCAGTCGGTAGCCGCTCTGGTACTGCACTGGCTGAGCCTGCAGGCGCAGTACAACGTGCAGTGGATCGTCCTTCTGCTGCCGGTGCACGTGGCCCTGGCCTGGGTGCTGGGGCGTCGTCCTCACTTGTCCCACACGGCGCAGTGACGCACGATGGCGGGCATGTCATTGCCCGCCCCTGCTTCTACGGCCGCTTCGGCCAACCCTGCCTGTGTCATCAACTGCGTTCACTACGATGACCAGGGCATCCGCCACGACATCAGCCTGGATGCGATCAGCGATGTGATCGCGAGTGGCAACGGCTTCGTCTGGGTGGGTCTGTACGATCCGGCCGACGCCGTGCTGCTGAAACTGCAGGAAGAATTCTGCCTGCATGACCTGGCCATCGAAGACGCACGCAACGCACACCAGCGGCCCAAGGTCGAGGCCTACGGCAATTCCCTGTTCGTGGTGGTGACCACCGCGCAGATGGTGGACGAGCGCATCCAGTACGGCGAAACCCACGCTTTCCTGGGCCCGCGCTTCCTGGTGACCGTGCGCCACGGTGCCTCGCTGTCCTACGCCCCGGTGCGCGCCCGCGTGGAGCGCGAGCCGCAGCTGCTGAAGATGGGCCCCTCGTACTGCCTGTATGCGGTGACCGACTTCGTGGTGGACAACTACCTGCCCATCACCAATCGCTTCCGCGACACGCTGGAGCTGCTGGAGAAGGACATCTTCGCCGAGAGCTACAAGCGCAGCACGGTGGTGCGGCTGTACGAGCTGAAGCGCGAACTGAACAAGATGCGCATGGCGGTGGCGCCGCTGCAGGATGTGCTGGCCCAGCTGCGCCGTTACCAGGGCGATCTGATTCCCGACGAAGTGAAGCTGTATGTGCGCGACGTGCACGACCACGCCGTGCGCATCAGCGATGTGATCGACACCCTGCGCGAAATGCTGGGCACCGCGTTGAGCGTGAACCTGTCACTGGTGACGCTGGCGCAGGGCGAAACGGTGAAGCGCCTGGGTGCATGGGCGGCACTGCTGGCCGCGCCGACCCTGATCACCAGTTGGTATGGCATGAACTTCAGCCACATGCCCGAGTTGAACCAGCCGTGGGCCTACCCGTTGATGATCGTCGGCGTGGGCGCGGTATGCGTGGGGTTGTACCGCTTGTTCAAGCGCGCCAAATGGTTGTGACCCGCATTTCGTAGAGTCGAGCTTGCTCGACTGCTGTTCGCAGAGCAGTCGAGCAAGCTCGACTCTACAAGGGCGCAACAGCAGTCGAGCAAGCTCGACTCTACAGAAGCGGGGTATCAGGCCACGTAGACGGTCTTGATGTTCATGAACTCATGGATGCCGTGGTCGGCCAGTTCGCGGCCGAAACCGGATTGTTTGCTGCCGCCGAACGGCAGTCGCGCATCGCTCTTGACGATGGCATTGACGAAGGCGGCGCCGCATTCCATGCGCTGGGCGAAGGATTCGCCGCGCACCGGATCGCGCGTCCATACGCTGCCGCCCAGGCCGAAACGGGTGTCGTTGGCCACGCGCAGGGCCTCGTCCTCGTCGGCCACGCGGATCACCGCCGCCACCGGCCCGAACAGTTCCTCGTCGTAAGCCGGCATGCCCGGGCCCACCTGGTCCAGCACGGTGGCCGGGTAACCGGCATGCGTACCGGCAATCGGTTCGCCGCCCAACAGAACGCGCGCGCCCTTGCCCACGCTGGCCTGCACCTGCTTGTGCAGCTCATCGCGCAGGTCGGCGCGCGCCATCGGCGCCAGCGTCGTGCCGCGCGTATCGGGATCGCCGTACTGCCGTTCCCCCGCCGCTTCGACGAAACGACGGGTGAACTCATCGGCCACGGCATTCACCACAATGAAGCGCTTGGCGGCAATGCAGGTCTGGCCACTGTTGTCGAAGCGCGACTTCACTGCCGCCGCCACCGCCTTGTCCAGGTCGGCATCGTCGAGCACCACGAAGGCATCGCTGCCGCCCAGTTCCATCACCGACTTCTTCAACTGGCTGCCTGCGTTGGACGCGATCGAGCGCCCTGCCCGCTCGCTGCCGGTCAGGGTAACGGCCTTCACCCGTGCATCGCGCAGCACCTCGGCAGCCTGGTCGTTGTCGATGTGCAGCACGTCGAACACACCGTCCGGCAGGCCGCCGTCACGGCACACCGCCAGGATCAGGTCGGCACACTGCGGCACGTTGCTGGCGTGCTTGAGCAGGGCCACGTTGCCGGCCATGAACGCCGGCGCCAGGAAGCGGAACACCTGCCAGATCGGGAAGTTCCACGGCATCACCGCGAACACGCAGCCGATCGGCTCGTAGCGCACGTAGCTGCGCTGTGCTTCGGTGTCGATCAGCTGCGGCTTCAGGTAATCCGCTGCGTGGTCGGCGTAGTACTCGCAGGCCGCCGCGCACTTGTCCACCTCGGCCAGGGCCTCGGCCTTGAGCTTGCCCATCTCGTGGGTCATCGCCTGCTGCAGGTCGTCGCGGCGGCTGCGCAGCTGCGCGGCAATCTGGCGCAGGATGGCGCCGCGTTCCTGCAGCGACCGCTGGGCCCAGCCGCGGAAGGCATCGGCGGCGGCCTGCAGGCGCTGCTCGATATCGGCAGCGCCCATCAGTTCATGGCGGTAGGTCACCTGGCCGGTGGCCGGATCGACGATCTCGACGGTCATGGGGGGTCTCCATCAGGGTGACCCCCATTGTGCGCCGGCGCCCGTGAGCCGGGCGTGGCTGCGGCCTCAGCCGTTGTCCTGGCGGGCCAGCTGCAGGTCGCGCTGGCGGCGCTTTTCCGCACGCGCGTTGATGTACCAGCCAATCACCGCAGCAATCGACACGGCTGACACCAGCAGGGTGGCCAGGGCATTGATTTTCGGGCTGATGCCCATGCGCACCGAGGCAAACACCTTCATCGGCAGCGTGGTCGAACCTGGCGTGGCGACAAAGCTGGCCACCACCACGTCATCCAGCGACAGGGTGAACGCCAGCAGCCAGCCGGCCACCAGCGCCGGGGCGATGATCGGCAGGGTGATGCGGGTAAACACGGTCAGTCGGCTGGCGCCCAGGTCCATCGCCGCTTCTTCCAGCGACAGATCCATTTCCTGCAGGCGCGAGGACACCACCACGGTGACAAAGCACAGGGTGAAGGTGACGTGCGCGATCCAGATGGTGGCCAGGCCACGGGCCGGGAAGCCGGGAATGGCGCCCATCGAGGCCAGCAGGGCCATCAGCGAGAACCCCAGGATGACATCGGGCATGACCAGCGGCGCAGTGACCAGCGCACCGAACACCGGCTTGCCACGGAAGCGCTTGAAGCGGGTCATCACCATCGCTGCCAGGGTGCCCAGCACGGTGGCGGTACAGGCGGTCCAGAACGCCACCACCAGGCTGGTCCACATCGCCTCCATCAGCGCGCGGTCGGCGAACAGATCACCGTAGGCGCGGGTGGAGAACCCGGCCCAGACCATCGCCAGCCGCGAGCTGTTGAACGAATAGAACATCAACAGCAGGATCGGCAGGTACAGGAAGGCGAAGCCGAGCAGCAGCACGCCCAGCCCCAGGCCCTTGGCGGTACGCGGGCTCATGCCTGCTTCCCTTCCAGCAGGCGCTGCTGGGAACGGTTGAACCACAGGATCGGCACCAGCAGCAGCACGATCATCGCCACGGCCATGGCCGAGGCACCGGGCCAGTTGCGGTTGTTGAAGAACTCGTTCCACAGCTGGCGGCCGACCATCAGCGTCTCCGAACCGCCCAGCATTTCCGGAATCACGAATTCACCCACCGCCGGAATCATCACCAGCATGCAGCCGGCGATGATGCCCGCCTTCGACAACGGCAGGGTGATGCGCAGGAACGCCTGCCAGGGCTTGGCGCCCAGGTCGTAGGCCGCTTCCAGCAGGCGGTGGTCATGCTTGACCAGGTTGGCGTACAACGGCAGCACCATGAACGGCAGGTAGCAGTAAACGATGCCAATGTAGGCCGCTGTGGGCGTATCGATCAGTTGCAGCTTGGGCAGGCCCATGCTGGTCATCAGCGATTGCAGGCCGGTGAACTGCAGGAACTGGTCGAGCAGGCCGTTGCGGTCCAGGATCGCCTTCCAGGCATACACGCGGATCAGGAACGAGGTCCACGACGGCAGCACCACCAGCATCATCGCCACGTTGCGCGCGGCCGGCGACAGGCGGGCGATGGCATAGGCCATCGGATAGCCGATCAGCAGGGTGAGGAAGGTGGAGATCGCCGCGATCTTGATCGAACTGAGAAAGGCCTGGGCATAGATCGAATCGCGGAACAGCGCCAGGTAGTTTTCCAGGTTCAGCTTCAGCGAGAACGCGCCATCTACGTACTGCAGCAGCCAGGTATACGGCGGCGAGCCGACCCGGCTGTGCGAGAAACTGATCATCAGTACGATCAGGAACGGCACCGCGAAGAACAGCAGCAGCCACAGGTAGGGAATGCCGATGACCGTGGCACGCGTGCCCGGCAGCCAGCGCTTCAGGCCCGCCGCGCTCATGAGGTCAGCACCACGCCGTCGTTGTCGCGCCAGTGCACCCAGACCTGATCGCCCCAGGTCAGGCCATCGCTGGCCCAGCGCTGCGAGTTGGCGAAGTTGGCCAGCACCTTGGCACCACTGGGCAGACGCACGTGGTACACCGAGTGACTGCCGAAGTAGGCGATGTCCTCGATCACGCCCTGCGCCTTGTTGGTGTGCCCTTCCGGCTCGTCTTTGCCGATCATGACCTTTTCCGGGCGCAGCGCGAACGCGACCGGCTGCCCTTCGTAACAGGTGATGCCATGGGCGATGTAGACCGGCGCCGGGAACAGCGGCGAACGCACGGTCACGTACTCGGGCAGATCCTCGTCGATCACCCCGTCAAACAGGTTCACCGAACCGATGAAGCCGGCCACGAAGCGGTTGGCCGGCTGTTCGTAGACCTCGTCGGGCTTGCCGACCTGCTGGATCCAGCCGGCATCCATCACCGCGATGCGGGTGGCCATGGTCATGGCCTCTTCCTGGTCGTGGGTGACCATCACGCAGGTCACGCCCGACGATTCGATGATGCTGACCAGTTCCAGCTGCATCTGCGAGCGCAGCTTCTTGTCCAGCGCGCCCATCGGCTCGTCCAGCAACAGCAGCTTCGGCCCCTTGGCCAGCGACCGTGCCAGCGCCACCCGCTGCTGCTGGCCACCGGACAGCTGGTGTGGCTTGCGCTTGCCCAGGTGGCCCATCTGCACCAGTTCCAGCATCTCGCCCACGCGCCGGGCGATGGCGGCCTTGTCCAGGCCGTCCTGCTTCAGGCCGAAGGCGATGTTCTGCTCTACCGTCATGTGCGGGAACAGCGCATAGGACTGGAACATCATGTTGACCGGCCGCTGGTACGGCGGCAGCGCGTCCAGCCGCTGCCCATCCAGGGTGATGCTGCCCTTGGTGGGGGTTTCGAAGCCGCCCAGGCAGCGCAGCAGGGTCGATTTGCCACTGCCCGATCCGCCGAGCAGGGCGAAGATCTCGCCCTTGCGCACGTCCAGGTTGACGTCGTCGACGGCGATGAAGCCATCGAATTCCTTGCGCAGATCACGAATGGACAGATAGCCGGGCGCGCTGGCCGTATCAACGGCGGCGGCTTCCGGCTGGGCTTCAACGGGCATGGGGGCTCCGGGAGCGGGCGGTGGACAGCGGCTGCCATTCTACCGGCCGGGGGGCGATGGCGGTATGACGGGGTGTGGCGGGCGGCGGGCCTGGCCGCTGCGCTCGCCGGGGGGGGGGCGGCGCGCGCCGCGGGGGGGGGGGGGGCCGCGG
>NZ_JACVUD010000078.1:0-20039 GCF_016624905.1 Stenotrophomonas sp. S49
GGGGCTCACCCTCCACACCGCCAACTGCTGGCCGCCCCCCCCCCCTGGGGGGGGCCGCTTCTTTTCCCGCCGGTAGGTGCCGACCGTTGGTCGGCACACCTTCGCCCTGGGGTCAGAGCCCTTTCGCATTGCGAAAGGGATCCGACCCCGCACCCAGAGCGCCTGCATGATCCAGAACGACATCGTCGTCTTCGGTTTGATCGCCGCCACCCTCGGCGCCGTGTTCTGGACCGCCTCGCGCGAGCAGGGGCTGTGGAAGCGCTTCTACACCTTCGTGCCAGCGTTGCTGCTGTGCTATCTGCTGCCGGGCATCTACAACACCGTCGGCCTGATCGACGGGCAGAACACCAAGCTCTACAACCCGGTGGCGCGCGACATCCTGCTGCCGGCGGCGCTGATCCTGCTTACCCTGGCGGTGGACATCAAGGGCATCCTGCGGCTGGGCCCGAAGCTGGTGCTGATGTACCTGGGCGCCTCGGCCAGCATCATGCTCGGCGCGGTGGTGGCCTTCCTGGTGATGCGTGCGATCCATCCCGATACGGTGGCCGGCGATACCTGGGCCGGCATGGCCGCCTTGGCGGGCAGCTGGATTGGCGGCGGCGCCAACATGCTGGCCATGCGCGAAGTATTCGACGTCAACGCCACCACCTTCGGTCAGTTCGCGGTGGTCGATGTAGGCGTGGGCTATGTGTGGATGGCCGCGCTGATCTTCCTGGCCGGGCGCGCGGCGAAGATCGATGCGCGCAGTGGCGCCGATACCTCGGCCATCGATGAACTGAAGGAGCGCATCGCGCGCTTCCAGGCCGAGCACGAGCGCATTCCCAGCCTGACCGACCTGATGCTGATCGTGGCGGTGGCCTTCGGTGGTGTGGGCCTGGCCCATGCCATCGGCGCGCCGTTGGCGGCCTGGTTCAAGGCCAACGTCAGCTGGGCCGCGCAGTTCAGCCTGGACGCACCGTTCGTGTGGGTGGTGGTGCTGTCCACCACGCTGGGCCTGGGGCTCAGCTTCACCCGTGCGCGCACGCTGGAAGGCGCGGGCGCCTCGCGGCTGGGCTCGCTGCTGCTGTACTTCCTGATTGCCTGCATCGGCATGCAGATGGACCTGCTGGCGCTGCTGGACCGGCCGTGGCTGTTCCTGCTGGGGCTGATCTGGATCGCCGTGCACATCGGCCTGCTGTGGTGCCTGGGCAAGCTGCTGAAGGTGCCGTTCTTCTACTTCGCCATCGGTTCGCAGTCGAACATCGGCGGCCCGGCCTCGGCACCGGTGGTGGCCGCCGCGTTCCATCCGGCACTGGCGCCGGTGGGCGTGCTGCTGGGCACGATGGGCTATGCGACTGGCACGTATCTGGCCTATGTGGTCGGCATCACCCTGCGCGCGCTGGCCACCTGACCCCGGTTCACGGCGGTTACGCCACCGGCAACCCGCGTTCGATCAACCACGCCTTCGCATCTTCGGCGTCCTGCTCGAACCACGCTTGGGTAGACCCCAACCGGTACGTATACCCCCACGCATCCATGTCGGCCATCAGCCGCGCGCTGCCCACGCCGGGCAGCTGCCCGGCCAGCACGATCTGCAGGTAGCAGGTGGCATCTTCCTCGGGCACCGAATCGGTGGCGTCGGTGTGCACCTGCGCACGCCGTTCCGGCGGCAGCACGATCAGGTGGCAGGCTTCGTGCAGCATCGAGTGCACCGGCGTGTCGTCGCGCACATACACGTTGCTGGCGATGATGCCGGCCTCGGGTTCACCCCAGTAGCTGCCAGGAATGGCTTCGCCGGCGGGCACGTGGTGCAGCCGCAGGCCATGCGCGGACAGCAGCTGCTGCGCATCGGCGAAGGCGATGTCGCCAACGCGGGTCACGTTCGGTTCGGGTGTAGTGTCGGTCATGCGGGGTCACACAGCCCCGCCCATGCAGGCACGGGCGGGGCAGGGGGTCAGGGCTTGTCCGGGCCTTCAGGCAGCGCCACGGAAATATCCAGCACGTCGTGCTGGCCATCCTTCACCAGGTCGACCTTCACCGCATCGACGTCGATGTTCACGTACTTCTTGATCACTTCCAGCAGCTCGCGCTGCAGCAGCGGCAGGTAGTCCGGGCCACCGCGGTGGCTGCGTTCCTGCGCGATGATGATCTGCAGGCGGTTCTTGGCGGTTTCGGCGGTGGTCTTCTTCGCTTTGAGGAAATCAAACAGGCCCATGCTTACCCTCCGAACAGCTTGCTGAAGAAGCCCTTCTTCTCGACGCTGGTGAAGCGCATCGGGCGTTCTTCGCCCAGGATGCGCGCGACGGCATCGTCGTAGGCCTGGCCGGCGGCGGATTCGACATCCAGGATCACCGGTTCGCCCTTGTTGGATGCGTTGAGCACGTCGCCCGATTCGGGGATCACGCCAATGGCCTTCAGGCCCAGCACTTCTTCCACGTCGGCAATGCTGAGCATTTCGCCGCTTTCCACGCGCACCGGGGTGTAGCGGGTCAGCAGCAGGAAGGCCGGCACGTTCTGGCCCGATTCGGCCTTGTGGGTCTTCGAATCCAGCAGGCCGATGATGCGGTCGGAGTCGCGCACCGAGGACACTTCCGGGTTCACCACCACCACCGCGCGGTCGGCGAAGTACATGGCCAGGAACGCGCCCTTTTCGATGCCCGCCGGCGAGTCGCAGATGATGTAGTCGAAGCCGTCGGCGGCCAGGTCCTTCAGTACCTTGCCCACGCCTTCCTGGGTCAGTGCATCCTTGTCGCGGGTCTGCGACGCGGCCAGCACGTACAGGTTGTCAAAGCGCTTGTCCTTGATCAGGGCCTGCTTCAGGGAGGCTTCGCCGTGCACGACGTTCACGAAGTCGTACACCACGCGGCGTTCGCAACCCATGATCAGGTCGAGGTTGCGCAGGCCGACGTCGAAGTCGATCACGGCCACCTTCTTGCCGCGCCGTGCCAGGCCGCAGGCCAGGCTCGCGCTGGAAGTGGTCTTGCCGACGCCGCCCTTGCCGGAGGTGACTACGATGATTTCAGCCAAAGGACTTCTCCTGATGATTCTGTTTGGGTGCTGCGTCAGTCCAGCGCAGCAATCTTGATCTGGTCCTGTTCCAGCCACACCTGCACGGCCTTGCCGCGCAGGTTGTCCGGCACATCGTCCAGTACCTTGTAATGGCCCGCAATGGCGACCAGTTCTGCATGGAAATCGCGGCAGAAGATGCGTGCCGCGGTGTTGCCCTGGGCCCCTGCCAGCGCGCGGCCGCGCAGGGTGCCGTAGATATGGATGCTGCCGTCGGCAATCACTTCGGCGCCTGCGCCAACGGTGGCCATGACGGTCAGGTCGCAGTTTTCCGCGTACAGCTGCTGGCCCGAACGCACGTTGCCCAGCTGCATGCGGCCCGGCTGCGGCGCGGCGGCGTCGGCGGCCTTGCCCACCGGCGTGGCCGGGGCGGGCTTGGCTTCGGCCTTGGCGGTGCGGCGTGGTTCGGCCGGCGGCGGCGGCGGCGGCGGCGGGGCCGGCTCGGCCTCGGCGCGTTCGTACTGGGCGCGGAACTTGGCCAGCAACGGCAGGCCCAGCTGCTGCGACAGCAGATCGATGGCCGTGGTGCCGTAGGCCAGCGCCACCGGCAGCACGCCGGCGCTGCGCAGGCCATCCACCAGCGCCTGCGCGGTGGCCACGTCCGGCACCTGGCTCAGGCCGCCGAAATCGAGGATGACCGCGGCGCGGCCGAACAGCTTCGGCGCACGGGTCACCCGCTCCTGCATTTCCTGCACGAGGCGTTCGACATCAAGGGTACGGATGCGCAGGTTGGCAATGCCCACCTGGCCGATCTTCAGTTCACCGGCCTGTTCGTAATCAAAATTCACCGCCACGCTCAGGTCCCCGTCGGCCGCTGTGCCTGCGCCGGCAGCTGCCGGTCGCGCGCCCACGCTACATCGGGCAGCTTGCCGCCGTAGGCGTCCTGCACCCAGGGGTAGCTGCACAGCTCCTTGGCCAGCATGCTGGCGCGCACATCCACGTGCGGCATGGTGTTCTGGCCCAGCTCGCGGAAGCCGAAGCTGCCGTGGAAGAGCAGGGCGGCATCGGCGCCGTGGTCCAGGAACACCTCGCAGGTCATCTGCGGGTAGCGCAGTTCGGCAAAGCTCTGCGCATCGGCATAGAACGCACGGCCGACGCCACCGCCGCGGCGGCGGCTGGCGACCACGATGCGGTCGATATAGAAGAAGGGGGTGTCCAGCTGCTGCTTGAACCAGGCGAAATTGCTGCTGTCGTGCTGGCTGTCGCTGCCGAAGCCGATCAGGAAGCCGGCCAGGTTGCCGTCGCGCTCGGCGACGCGGAAATATTCAGCGGTTTCGTAGAACAGGTGCAGCCGGGCCGCATCCAGCGGAAGGATGGCCAGGCCAGCATTGTTGTTCAACGCCAGGACGGAATCGAGCTCGTGCTCGCGCACGTCGCGGATGACAATCGACATTGTGACTCCGTGGGGTAACGCGGTTGGTCCTGCGAACGGACCCTGCGCACGATTATTGCATGCCCGGGGTGGGCTGCGGCATGAACAGGGGTCAGGGGCAAGCATGACTTTATGCCCTTGGGGCAGGCCGCGCACAGGCTACGATGGGCCATGCTGGCCCGACTGAACCACAATGCGATGCTGCGCTACTCCGGGTTGTTCACCTGGGGCACCGTTGGCCTATGGCTGGCGATCTACCTGATCGATCCGGTCTCGCTTACCCTGGAAAGCCTGGATGGCGAAGCCGGCTACCGGGTCATTCCGTGGGCCTCGGCCTACCTGGCCTTCGGCGTGGTGTACTGGGGACTGACCCGCGACCTGGGCGAAAGTGGGCCCGGCTTTTTCGACCACGCCGCGCTGATCCTGCTCACCGCCTGCGCCATCGGCGTCAGCTATTTCTCCGGCACCGCGCTGGGCAGCATCCTGCTGATGGTGGTGGCCGGGCTGCTGCCCTGGCTGCTGGGCCCGCGCATCGGCGTGGTCTGGCTGGTGGCCAGCAACCTGGCCGTGCTGCCGGTCTATATCAAGCCGCTGGGCTTCCCGCCGGTCATCGCTGTGCTGCAGGCGATGGGCTACATGGGCTTTTCCAGCTTCGTGTTCGTCATCGCGCTGGTGGCGCGGCGCCAGGCAGAAGCGCGCGACGAGCAGCGCCGCCTGAATGCCGAACTGCGCGCCACCCGCGCCCTGTTGGCCGAAAGTGCGCGGGTGAACGAGCGCACGCGCATTTCCCGCGAACTGCACGACGTGCTGGGCCACCAGCTGACCGCGCTCACCCTGAACCTGGAAGTGGCCGGGCACCTGGCCGAGGGCAAGGCGCTGGAACACGTGAAGCGCTCGCACACCCTGGCCAAGCTGCTGCTGGGCAATGTGCGCGAAGTGGTCAGCCAGCTGCGCGAGACCGGCGCCATCGACCTGGCCGCCGCCCTGCGCCCGCTGACCGAGAACGTGCCCTCGCTGGACATCCAGCTGGAGGTGGAGGAGCCGCTGAACGTGGAGGACCCGCAGCGGGCCCACGTGCTGCTGCGCTGCACCCAGGAAATCATCACCAACACGGTGCGCCACGCCCACGCCCGCCACCTGTGGATCCGGGTCTACCGCGAAGTGCCGGGGCAGGTGGTGGTGGAAGCCCGCGACGACGGCGTCGGCGCGGAAATGGTCAATGCAGGCAACGGCTTGCGCGGCATGCGCGAGCGCCTGCAACAATGTGGGGGCCAGCTGCAGGTGGAGACCCGCCCTGGCGACGGCTTCCGCCTGCGTGCCACGGTACCGGCCACGGTGCTGGCCGCACTTACCCAGGTTCCTGAAGGAGTACGGTGATGATTCGCGTCTGCCTGGTCGATGACCAAACCCTGGTGCGGCAGGGAATCCGCTCCCTGCTGGCGCTCGACGATGGCATTGAAGTGGTGGCCGAGGCGGCCGACGGCCGGCAGGCGGTCGAGCTGGTGCCGCAGGTGCGCCCGGACGTGGTGCTGATGGACATGCGCATGCCGGTGATGTCCGGCCTGGAAGCCCTGCAGGTGCTGTCGCGGCAGGAACAGCTGCCGCCGACCATCATCCTGACCACCTTCGACGATGACCAGCTGGTGCTGGCCGGGCTGAAGGCCGGCGCCAAGGGCTATCTGCTGAAGGATGTGACCCTGGAACAGCTGGTGGGGGCCATCCGTACCGTGGCCGACGGCGGCTCGCTGGTGCAGCCGGCGGTGACCCAGCGCCTGCTGTCCGGGCTGGAGCACATGCGCAATGATTTCGTCAGCCTGGACCGGCCGGACCCGCTCACCGACCGTGAGACGGAGATCCTGCGGCTGATGGCCAGCGGTTTCTCCAACAAGGAAATCGCCAACTCGCTGGGCGTGGCCGAGGGCACCATCAAGAACCACGTCTCGAACATTCTGTCCAAGCTGGGCGTGCGCGACCGCACCCGCGCAGTGCTGAAGGCGTTCGAACTCCAGTTGGTTTGATTAAAATCCTTTCAGGACAATGGCTTGGGTCGTGTTTTCAGGCCCGGGGCCGGGTGCCCCCCTACTTGCCGGGGCCCCAGATGCGTTACCCTTCAAAATCTTTGTCCATACAAATACGCAGCCGGCACGGAAACCGGTGCGCCAATCCGATAAACAATGCCTGCGAAGCCTGCTAGGATTGGCGCTTCGCTTCAATCAACCCGGCCGTGGGATCGGCCCCGGAGACTCTCTGAATGACCCGTATTATCGAGTTCCTGATCGCCTTGGGGATCGTGGCTGGCCTGTTCGTCATCATTGGCGTATGTCTGCCGGGCGAGCGTCACATCACCGAAAGCATCGAGACCAACCGCAAGATGACGATCGTGTACGACACGGTCAACAGCCTGCGCCGCTTCAAGGACTGGAACCCGCTGGTACTGCGCGATCCCGCCGTTGACCTGAAGCTGTCCGGCCCGGCCTCGGGCGTGGGTGCCACCCTCGATTTCGCCTCCAAGGAACTGGGTAACGGTTCCTGGAAGATCACCGAATCGGAAGAAAACAAGCGCGTTGTGATCGCCGTCGAAGACCCGACCAAGGGCCACGACAAGGTCACCACCTTCACCCTGGAGCCGACCGGCAAGGGCGGTCGTAACGTCAAGATCACCCAGGATTACTCGGTGAAGTACGGCTTCGACCTGTTCGGCCGTTACGCCGGCCTGTATGTCAGCCGCCAGATCGGCGACGACATCAAGATGGGTCTGTCGCGCATGGCCAACATGCTGGCCACCGTGCCGAACGTTGACTACCGCACCGCCGAAGCCCCGCTGACCGATCTGGCCATCGTGGACGTGCCGGCCGAAGACCTGCTGGTCGTCAATGCCGGTAACGTCGATCGCGGCCAGGACACCATCACCAAGTCCATCAAGGACAATCAGGAATGGATCAAGCGCGTGATGGAGGCCAATGGCCTGGAAGCCGCCGGCCCGTTCCGCGTCATCACCACCGATTTCGGTGCTGAGAAGTACGCCTTTGACATCGCCCAGCCGGTGAAGAAGAAGGGCGCTGAAGGCGCGGCTGCCGAAGAACTGTCCGTCAAGATCGACGGCGGCGCTCCGGTGAAGTACGTCCGCGTTGCCCCGCACCGTTCGGCCCACGCGGCCTACACCGGCCACATGGCTGGCCTGGACATCGCCCGCAACGCACTGCGTGCCTGGGCTGTGACCAACGGTTCGGAAGTGATCGATCGTCCGTACGAGTCCTGGAAGGATGGCGTGGACAAGTCGTTCACCCCGGAAGGTACCTACGACATCTACTGGGCCGTCAAGTAAGCCTCGGCTGACCCATGTAGTGTTGGACACGAAAACGCGCCGCTTCCTGCGGCGCGTTTTTTTTTCATCTGTGCCCCGTGGTCGGGGCCCTGCGCAAGGAAAGACCATGTTCACTGCCGAACGTCGTGCGCGTAAACCTTCACTGCTGGCCTGCCTGGGCGCATTGCTTGCGGCAGCATCAATCGGCCTGTCGGCCTATGCCGCCCACGGCGTGGCCGACCCGCTGGCGCAGCAGCACCTGAACATGGCGGCGCTGTACGCCTTCGCCCACGGCGCGGTACTGCTGGCACTGGGCCCGCGTGCGCAGGGCGCGATCGCGCACCTGGGCCTGTACCTGCTGCTGCTGGGCGTGCTGCTGTTTTCCGGCAGCCTGGTGGGCGGCGCGCTGTGGCAATGGCCGACCCGGCTGGCGCCAGTGGGCGGCACCACCTTGATGGCCGCCTGGGTGCTGCTGGCGATCAACGCGCTGCGGCGCTGAGGTAGCGCCGGCTTCGCGCATCTGTAGAGTCGAGCCATGCTCGACTTCGAAGAGCGCATTTGTAGAGTCGAGCCATGCTCGACTTGGAGAGCGCAGCCGAGCATGGCTCGGCTCTACCTCAGTCGGTGGCCCGTGCCCAGCACCAGTGCCACGGCTCGTAGACGATGCCGTGCGGGTTGTCGCGCGGGTAGCTCAACCGGAACCCGTGGCCACCGGCGTGCGCCTGCAGCCAGGCAAACGCTTCGGTTGCTTCAAAGGTCTCTTCCGCCGGCGAATCGCCCGGCGTGCCGATATCCAGCGCATCGCCGCGGTGGTGTTCGCTGAAGCCCGGCGCGGCATTGACCTTCAGGATCTCGGCCACGCTCAGCCCGCGCGCGCGCTTGCGTTCGAAAATACCCAGCTGGTACGCGTGGCTGCGGAAACCAGAAATTGCATCCAGCGCCACGCCGTCGCGCGCGGCGTGCAGGCGCATGCGGCGCCAGCCCTGCGCGGCGGCGCGGCCTAGCCACAGCGGGCGGCCGAAACGGTCGCGTCCGGCGAAGTGCAGCAGGCAGGGCTCGGCTTCCAGCGGCAATCCGCTGTCCTGCGCATAGGCATCCGCATCCAGGCCCAGCTGCTGCAGGCGCTGCTGCAGGCCTGCCAGCGGCAGCCAGTGGTCTTCCAGCGTTGCGGCGAAGGGGCGGGCGCGGGCCTGTTCCAGCAGCGCCAGGGCCGCTTCCACGCCAGGCTCGCGCGGCAGCCTCGGTACCAAGGAGTGCACACCGTGGTCCAGCACCACGGCCAGGTAGCGGCCATCCTGCTTGCGCCGCAGCACCCACTGCGCGCGGGCCAGCAGGCGTGCATCCAGGTTGCTGCGCGCGCGCAGCAGGGCGGCTGGCCACAGTTCCACGGCCTCGGTGTTGATCAGCAGGGGGGCGCGACGGTGCATGCCCGCAGCTTACTGCCGTGGCGCGGTGGCGGCCACCTTCTGCAGCGCGTCCAGCAGCGCCTGCGGGCGCTCCAGGCTGAGCAGCAGGGTGCTGCCGCCGCGCACCGGAATCACCAGTGTGCGCTGGCGGTCGGTGACCAGGGCAAACCCCTTGTTGCCGCCCTGCAGGCGGAAGTGGCCCGAATAGAAGCCCGGCATCGAATAGCCATTGGTCTTGTAGCGCAGGCCGTAGCGACCGTCGCGGCCCAGGTCCACCACCTCGGCCTGCTCCAGCTGCAGCTGCGCCACCGGAGTGCGGCGCCGGTACAGCGTGGAGCGCACGTCCAGCACATGGCCATCGATCACCACTCGGCGGCGGAAGAACGCCATGCCCAGGCCCACGCCGATCAGCACCAGCACGGCCAGGCTCCATGCCGCGCTGCCCCACAGGCGGAAGAACGGCGGCGCCAGGGTGATCTCCATCCACGGCGCAGCGGCCGGCGCGTGCTTCAGTTCGGCCCACACGCACAGCGCGAACACGATCAGCAGCGGCAGCAGGATCCACAGCACGCGCAGTGGCGAACTCTCGGCAACATCGAACGAACGCGGGTCGCTGCCATTCATTGCGGTGCTCCCTTGCGCGGCGCGCATGGTCAGATTTCCTTCTTGAAGACCAGCATGGCCGGGCGCATCGGCGCGGGAATGATCACGTTCACCAGTTCCCAGCCCAGCAGCCCCTGCCGGGTCAGTTCGTTCTGGATGTCCTCGGCCTTCAGCACGCCCATCAGCGATGTCTTCACTTCAATGGTCTGGTAGCTCCAGCGCTTGCTCATTCCTTGTCCTCGGGTGATGGCGTGGGTTTTGGCAGGCGCCCTGCCTTGCGCAGGGCGTCGCGCAGCACGTATTCGATCTGGGCATTCAAGCTGCGCAGCTCGTCGTCAGCCCAGCGTTGCGCCGCAGCCAGCACGTCGGCGTTGATGCGCAGCGGATAGGCTTTCTTCTCACTCATGCGAACTCCTGGCGGGGCGCGGTGGCGCCCCGTTGCGAGGGTGGCTCAGTACAGCGAACCGGCGTTGACGATCGGCTGGGTGCCGCGGTCCGAGCACAGCACGGTCAGCAGGTTGCTTACCATGTGCGCCTTGCGTTCCTCGTCCAGCTGCACCACGCCGTTCTTCTGCAGTTCGGCCAGGGCCATTTCCACCATGCCCACCGCACCGGCCACGATGCGCGTGCGCGCGGCGATCACCGCATTGGCCTGCTGGCGCTGCAGCATGGCCTGGGCGATTTCGGCGGCGTAGGCCAGGTGGCTGATGCGCGCATCCAGCACCTGCACGCCGGCGTCGGCCAGGCGTTCGGCCAGTTCGTTCTTCAGGTGCTGGGAAATCTCGCTGGCGTGGCTGCGCAGGGCCAGCTGGCCGTCCTCGTGCTGGTCGTAGGGATAGCTGGTGGCCATCGCGCGCAGCGCCGATTCGGACTGGATATGCACGAAGCTCTCGTAGTCGTCCACGTTGTAGACCGCTTCGGAGGCATCGACCACCTGCCAGACGATCACCGCGGCAATCTCGATCGGGCTGCCATCAAGCTCGTTCACCTTCAGCTTGCCGCTTTCGAAGTTGCGCACGCGCTGGCTGACCCGGCGCTTGGAATAGAAGGGGTTGTTCCAGCGCAGGCCGTTGTCCTTCACCGTGCCCACGTACTTGCCGAACAGGCTCAGCACCGCCGCCTGGTTGGGCTGCACCGTGTACAGGCCGGCCAGCACCAGCACCGCGGCGACGACCAACAACAGGCCGCCCAGCATCATCAGCAGGTTCGGTGCGCCGGTGCTGGCTTTGGCTGCCACCCCCAGCACGAACAGCGCGCCACCGGCCAGCGCGGCCAGCAGCGAGACGGCCAGCGTACCCAGACCGTTGAGGGAGGAAAGCGACTTCTCTTTCATGGCAGTACGTCCTTGAGGGTTCGAGTGAACGATATCAAATTGATATCACATCGCAAGTGCCGTTCGTCGGCCGACCCGGCCGGACCGGCTAGAATGCCCACCCGCCTTCACATCGCTGCTGGAACCCCCATGGCCAAGCTTGGAACCCCGCTGTCCCCCTCCGCCACCCGTGTGCTGCTGTTGGGCTCGGGCGAACTTGGCAAGGAAGTGGCCATTGAACTCCAGCGCCTGGGCGTGGAAGTGATTGCCGCCGACCGCTATGCCAACGCGCCGGCGATGCAGGTGGCGCACCGTTCGCACGTGATCGACATGCTCGACGCCATGGCCCTGCGCGCGCTGATTGCCCAGGAGCAGCCGCACCTGGTGGTGCCGGAAATCGAGGCGATCCACACCGAAACCCTGGTGCAGCTGGAACAGGAGCAGGGCCTGCGGGTGATTCCGACCGCGCGCGCCGCGCGCCTGACCATGGACCGCGAAGGCATCCGCCGCCTGGCCGCCGAAACCCTGGGCCTGCCGACTTCCCCATACCGCTTCGTGGATACCGAAGCCGAATACCGCGCCGCGGTGGCCGCCATCGGCCTGCCGTGCGTGGTCAAGCCGGTCATGTCCTCCTCGGGCAAGGGCCAGAGCACCCTGCGCAGCGAGGCCGACATCGCCCCGGCCTGGGACTACGCACAGACCGGCGGCCGTGCCGGTGCCGGCCGCTGCATCGTTGAGGGCTTCATCGACTTCGATTACGAAATCACCCTGCTGACCGTGCGCCACGCCGGCGGCACCTCGTTCTGCGCGCCGATCGGCCACCTGCAGAAAGACGGTGACTACCGCGAAAGCTGGCAGCCGCAGCCGATGACGGACAAGGCCCTGGCGCGTGCCGAAGAGATCTCACGCGCGATCACCGACGATCTGGGCGGCTGGGGCCTGTTCGGCGTGGAGCTGTTCGTGAAGGGTGACGAGGTGTGGTTCAGCGAAGTGTCGCCGCGCCCGCACGATACCGGTCTGGTCACCCTGGTATCGCAGGAACTGAGTGAGTTCGCGCTGCATGCGCGCGCGATCCTGGGCCTGCCGATTCCGGTCATCCGCCAGAGCGGCCCGTCGGCCTCGTGCGCGCTGCTGGCCCATGGCGAAGGCGTGCCGTACTTCAACAACGTGGCCGCCGCGCTGCAGGTGCCCGATACCGCCGTGCGCCTGTTCGGCAAGCCCAGCGTGCATGGCCATCGCCGCGTGGGCGTGACCCTGGCGCGTGCGGAAAGCATTGATGAAGCGCGCGCCATCGCGCGCGATGCAGCCGAAGCGATCGGCGTGGAACTGCGCCCGTAAAATGCTGGCGCCGGGCCATGCCCGGCGGCTTGCAGCGTGCTGCCGTCAGCGTCGACGCCACGGCAGCACAGTCACGTGGATCATGGCCACCGGCCACAGCACCGAGCCATACATCCACCACGTGCCGAAGCGGTCGGCATAGCCCTTCCAGCAGGCCACGGCTGCCGGCAGCAGGCCGATCAGCACCATGGGCAGGAAGTCCAGCGCCTTGCCTTGTTTGGTGACGAACAGCAGTGCGATCACCACCGCAACGCCGGCGATGATCAGCAGGTTCTTCTTCAACATCAGCAGTCCTTGCTTGGCTCCTTGGCGACTCTAGCAAAGGGCTTTGGCAGCCGGTAGCGCCGGGCCATGCCCGGCGGATTTCCATGCGGCGCGATGCGAACCGAAAAAGGCCGCCGGGCATGGCCCGGCGCTACCGGGGTTACTTCACGTCCACCCACACCAGGTGGTGGTCGCTGCCGTCGGCAATCTTCGCTTCGGGGCTTTCATTGGCCGGCCAGAACACGCCGCTGCCCACGTATTCGAAACCGGTGGAAGGCAGCACATAGTCCAGGCGCATGGTGCCCGACTTCGGGCCGAAATCGCCGGTGGCGTGGAACGGTGCGCCCTTGCGCACGATGCCCTTGGCGGCATAGGCCAGGCTGGTCTGTTCGGCACCCACGCTGCGCGGGGTGGGGTAGCGCAGCACGCGCGGGTTCTCGATCAGGTTGACGATGGCATCGTGGCGGCCATCGCCATCGACCGGGTCGTTGTTCAGATCGCCGAAGATCACGAAGCGCGCGTCCTGGGCCAGGCCGCCGCACTTGCCCTGGTCATCGCACAGCCAGGGCTTGTCGCCGGCCGACAGGTATTCCTGCCACAGCCGCAGTTCGTCGTGATTGCGCGCGGCATTGCGCTTTTCCGGGCCGTCGAACACCGGCGGGGTCGGGTGCGAAACCAGCGCATGGACCACGCCGGTCGGGGTCTGCACCGGCACGTCCCAATGCGACTTCGAGGACAGGCGCAGCTGCGACCACACGGCATCGCTGTAGAAGCTCTTGCCGGTACGCGGATCCACCGGACGGATCGCGCCGGGCATCGTGCTCCACTTCAGCAGCTGGAAGCTGCGCACCTTGGCCTCGTCAATCGGGTAGCGCGACAGCACCAGCATGCCGTACTGGCCCGGGTGCAGGCCGTAGCCCCAGGCATCGTTGCCGCGGCTGCGGCCTTCGCCGCCCACGGTGCCATTGCCGTCCAGGTCCAGGCCGCTGGGCACGCCGGTGTTGACCGGGGCCAGGTAGCGGTAGGCGAAGTGCAGCGGCTTGCCGCCCCCGGGCTGGGCCACGTCCAGGTAGCGCTGCTGGAACAGATCGGCGGCGCGGTGCGCATCGTCGAAGTCGAATTCGTTCAGCAGCACCAGGTCCGGCCGCACCTGCTGCAGCACCGCGGCGATCTTGCGGGCATGTTCGCTGTCGCCTTCCAGTTCCTTGATCAGGCCGCCGGCATCGTCCGAATACAGCGAGGTGTTGTAGGTGGCCAGGCGCAGCGTTGCAGACGGCGTTTCGGTCATCGCGGGGGGCTTGGCGAAGGCGGGGGCGCTGGCGCCGCAGAGCAGGGCCAGGGCGAGGATCAGGGGACGGCGGCGGGTCATGTTCATGGGCCGTATTGTGCACCCGGCCCGGTGTCAGCGGTTTGTCAGCGGCCGTCCAGTTCCTTGTCGAAATCGTGCCAGCGGCGGCCGTCGTAGGCCTCCAGCGGGCGGAACCGGCGCTTGTAGTCCATCTTCTGGTGCTCGCGTATCCAGTAGCCCAGATACACATGCGGCAGGCCTTCGCGGCGGGCCCATTCAATCTGCTGCAGGATTGCGAAGGTACCCAGCCCGCGCGCGGCGTGCGCTGGGTCGAAGAAGGTATAGACCGCCGACAGCCCGTGCTCGGTCACATCGGTCACCGCCACGCCCAGCAACTGGCTGGGCTGGCCGTCGTGGCCGGGCAGGCGCATTTCCATGAAGCGGGTATGCGACCAGGTGCCGATCAGGAACTGCTCGAATTCGTGCGGGCCATGGTCATCCATGCCGCCATTGGCATGCCGGTGCACCAGGTAGCGGTGGTACAGATCGAACAGGTCCTGGCGCGGCATGGCCGCGGTGATGCGCACTTCCAGATCGGCATTGCGCGCCGCGCAGCGGCGTTGGCTGCGGTCGGCGGCGAAACGGGCCACGGGAATGCGCACGGCCACGCAGGCGTGGCACTGCGCGCAATGCGGGCGGTAGACCAGATCGCCGCTGCGGCGGAAGCCCCAGCTCAGCGCCAGCGGGTACAGCCCGCCCAGGCGGCGGTCCTGCGGATCGAGCACCAGATCGCGCGCCACCCGGTCTGGCCAGTACCCACACGGGTGCTCGCCGGTCTGAAACAGCCGCAGTTCGTCGTCTCTGTCGCCGTGTATCGCCATGGGCACAGCATAGCCCCAGTGTGTCGCATCGGCCGCGACTGTCCGCCGGATGAACGGAACCGGCCGACGCGTCAACCGATGCCGCGTACAGGCGTTGTTGTCCCCCGAGGGTGAACTGATCACCCCGACGCAACCCCTACCAGGAGTGACCCGATGATCCGTACCCCCCTGTTGCTGGCCCTGCTGCTGGGCACCTCCGCCACCGGCATCGCGCTGGCCGCCGACACCCCGGCCCCGCCGGCACCGCGCCCGGTGAAGCTGGACACCAACGGCGATGGCGTGATCGACCGCAGCGAAGCGGCGGCCAACCCGCGCCTGGCGGCGAAGTTCGACGAACTGGACAAGAACAAGGACGGCAAGCTGTCGCGTGATGAGCTGCCGCGCTGGAAGCATGGCCGTCGCGGTGGCCATGGTGGTCCCGATGCGTGGATGGCCAAGCTGGACGTGAACAAGGATGGCCGCATCAGCCGCGAGGAAGCCAAGGCCGATCCGCGCCTGGCCGCGCGCTTCGACCAGATGGACGTCAACAAGGATGGCTATCTGGACAAGGCCGACCGCGAGCTGCGCATGAAGCAGCATCGTGACGCCTGGTTCGCCGCGGCCGACACCAACAAGGACGGCCAGCTGAGCAAGGCCGAATTCGATGCGGCCAAGGGCCCGATGCACGGCGGCCCGCGCCCGGGTGGCCCGCGTGACGGCATGCCGCCGAAGCCGCAGCGCTGAGTCACCGCGTTCTGATCGACCACGACGCCGGCGCACTGCCGGCGTCGTGCGTTGCGGGCCTAGCGGCCGCCGGTATGGGCCACCGCATACAGCACCACGCCCAGCACCATGATGTTCATGGCGATGACGCCGGTTCGCCCATACATCGATTCATACACCCAATTGGTGCCGGTGCGCCCACGCCGCGCCGAATCGCGGGCGATCAGCGGCGCCATGATCCGCTGCAGCGGCCCCAGGCACTGATAGTTCACCAGGCTCAGGCCGAGCACCAGCACCAGCAGATGCACCCAGGTCGGGGTCTGCAGCAGCACCACTGCCAGCACCGACAGGCAGCAGGCCATGGCGGTCCAGGTGTTCATGCGCACGAAGCGCCAGACCTGCGCGCGCTCGGCATCTGTCTTGGCGTAGGACAGCAGGAAACGACCGCCCAGGTAGCTGCCGATCACGCCGCCGGCCACGCCACCGGCGAAGGCGCCCCAGGTGCTGGCCGGAATCATGTGCAGGTAGCCCAGCGCGGCGGTGACCGAGCCCATGGCGGTGCCGCCGGCCACGCTGGCCCCGCCCAGGCCCAGTTTGCTGCCACCCATGCCAACGCCGGCACTCAGCAGGATCGCCGCGCTGGCGGTACCGGGGGCCGCCACCAGCACCATCGATACCACGGCCGTGGCGAACGCCGCACTGGGCGCGCTGCTGCGGGCGAATTCGCCGAAACGCTGCAGCAGGCCGTCGCGCACCTGGCCACGCGCGCGCGACAGGCGCTTGCGCACGGCCGCATCGCTCAGCCCCAGCAGGTCGGCCACCTGCTGCGAGCGTTGCCCTTCGCGGTAGTACAGCAGCAGCACTTCGCGGCTGTCGCTGGGCAGGGCGGAAATGATGTCTTCGGCGGCGATCTCTTCTTCCAGCCGCTGCAGCCGGTCGGGCGCGCCCGGGGTCGGGTCGGCGGCCATGCCCAGTGCCACTTCGGCGGCTTCGCCGGTAAGCGGCCGGCCGCGCTGCGAGCGCAGCCAGTCGCGGGCCAGGTTGCGGGTGATCTGCCGCAGCCAGGGCAGGAAACTGGTGCTGCTGCGCAGCTGGTGCAGCTGCTGCCAGCCCTTCACGAACGCTTCCTGGGCGATGTCCTCGCTGGCCTGGCGGTCGCGGGTGATGGCCAGGGCGATGGCGGTGATGGTGTTCTGGCAGGTCAGCACGATGCGGCCATAGGCGTGCTGGCAGCCGCCGGCAGCGGCGGGCAGCTCGCGTTCCAGGGTCTGGTCGATCGATGCGGCAAACGTCGTCATGGCGGCGGCTCCTGCAGGGATTGTGTCCCAAGACGCCGCCGCGCGCGAAGTGTGACCGGACGGGGCCCGATCATGCCGGGCACGGCCCGGCGGCTTTTCTGTCAGGCCGCTGCGCTCGCCGGGCATGGCCCGGCGCTACCTGCGCGTTACGTCGACGGCTGGATGCGGACCCGCACTTCTTCCTCTTCCGGCGCGGCCTGCGGTGCCGGCTGCGGCTGGGCCTGCGGGGCAGGAGCCGGGGTGGCCGGGGCGGGCGCGCCACGGTGGCGCAGGCCGATCACCAGGGCCACAGCGGCAATCACCACCAGCAGGCCGATGCGGATGCGCCAGGCCCAGCCACGGCCGCTGCCGCCTTCCTGCGGTGCGTCGCGGAAGGCGAATTCGGCGGTGGGGTGGTCGCGGCGGGTGGTGTCGAGCAGGCGTGCCTCGCGCAGGATGTCGCGCGCACGCGGCTGGTCGTCGGCGCGCACGATCCACACGGCGGGGTAGGCCTGGGCATTGCCCAGGTCGGTATAGCTGAACTGGCCACGGCGGCGGGTCTTGTACGACCGGCCGTTGGTCACCTTCACTTCAATGCCGTGGCTGCGCAGCAGCTCGGCCACGCCTTCCACGGTTTCCACGCGCTGGCTGCTGAAAATCTGACGCATCGTCTTACTCCTTGGCCGGCACGGCAGCAACGGCGGCCTGGTCGGGCACCACGCGGATCAGGCCTTCCTGTGCGGTGCTGGCCACCAGCACGCCATCGCGGGTGAAGAACTGGCCGCGCGCCAGCCCGCGCGAATCCTGCGCACTGGGGCTGTCCAGCGAATACAGCAGCCAGTCGTCGGCGCGGAACGGGCGGTGGAACCAGATGGCATGGTCCAGCGAAGCCATCTGCACATGCGGGTGGTAGTAGCTGATGCCGTGCGGGAACGTGGCCGTGCCCAGCAGGTGGAAATCGGAGGCATAGGCCAGCAGGGCCTGGTGCAGTTCCGGTGCATCGCCCACCGGTTCGCTCAAGCGCAGCCACACCTGGTGGTAGGGCGGGCGCTTGGGCGGGTTCAGTTCATCGCGCGGGTACACGTGGCGGAACTCGAACGGGCCGCCGCGCGAGAGCCAGCGCTGCACCTTGATCGGCAGCCGCGCCAGCACTTCCGGCGGCAGCGGGCGGTTCGGTTCGATGTCTTCCGGCTGCGGCACTTCGGGCATCTTGTGCTGGTGCTCGGCGCCCTGTTCGGCCTGCTGGAACGAGGCCGCGCAGAAGAAGATCACCTTGCCATGCTGGATGGCCGTGACCCGGCGTACCGAGAAGCTGCCGCCGTCGCGGGTGCGGTCCACGTCGTAGACGATGGGGTGGTCGATGTTGCCGGCGCGCAGGAAGTAGGCGTGCAGCGAATGCACGTGGCGGCCGTTGTCCACCGTGGCCTGGGCCGCAGCCAGCGCCTGGCCCAGCACCTGCCCACCGAACACGTACTTGGTACCGATGTCGCGGCTCTGGCCGCGGAACAGGTTGTCCTCCAGCCGCTCCAGGGTGAGCAGGTCGATCAGCTCGGAGACGACGGGTTCGGGCGTGTCGTTCAAGGGGGCGGCCACAGCAGTGAAGAAGGGACCGATTATACCTTTCAGGGGTCAGATCCCTTTCGCCTTGCGAAAGGGCTCTGACCCCGGGTCACACCACAGGCAACCAGCCAATCGTCGAAGGCGGGGTGGGTCCGGTTGCGGGGGCGTGAGCGCCATGGATGGCGCGACCGAGGCTACATGGACGTACTTGCGCCGTCCCCCGCAACCGGCCCCACCCCGCCTCCCTACGCAGAGCGGCTTCTGACGTTGACGTTGCGTCTGCGGGTGCCGGGCGGCAGCCCGGCGCGTTACTTGCCCAGCCGGGCCACCAGCGCCTGCAGCGCGTTCTGCGCATCCGCCGCAAACCAGGCTTCCACGAAACGGTCCAGCTGGATCAGATCCGGGTGCAGGGCCTCGTGCAGCTCGGCGCGGGCAATGGCGCGGGTCAGCAGCATCGGCTGGCGCGGCTGCTTCAGCAGGTGCTGCAGCCAGGCGATGGCGCGGGCCACCACCAGATCGCCGTCGGCCAGCTCATCCACCAGACCGATCTGCAGCGCCTGTTCGGCCGGCACCAGCGCGCCGGTGCTCAACAGCATGGCCGAACGGTGCAGGCCCACGGCGCGGCGCAGCAGGCGCTGGATGCCTTCCGGCGCCACCAGCCCCACCTGCACCTCGTTCAGGCCAATGGCATAGGGGCGGGCCGGATCGGTACTGCGTGCCATCACCCGGTAATCGCAGCACAGGGCCAGCACGCAGCCACCGGCCGGGGCATGCCCGGTAATGGCCGCCACCACCGGAATGCGGCTTTCGGCCAGCGTACGCACCGCACCGAAGAACGCGTTCCAGCTGTCCAGCAGCTTGTGCTTGTCGTCGCCATGGGACAGCAGGTGCGGCACGTCCATGCCGCCGGTGAAGATGCGCTCGCTGCCAGACAGCACGATGCCGTGCGCGTCTTCGGCCATGGCCTGTTCGATGGCGTGGATCAACTGCCGGCACAGGTCGGTGTCCAGCGCATTGACCGGCGGCCGCGCCAGGCGCAGTTCGCGGATGGGGCCATGGTTGATCACCTCAATGAGCGTCGTCATGCTGCGGTCTCGTTGCGGACAGGAATCTGAGGCGATGATAACCAAACCATTCGTTGGCGTATTGTTGTGGCTGTGTGCGGGCGCAGCATCGGCGGCCGACTGCGTGACGCTCGAACAAGGCTGGGCGCGGCTGCCACCTACGCCGGCCATGGCCATGACCGCCGGTTATGGGGTGATCCACAACGGCTGTGCCACGCCGGTGGTGATCACCGGTGCTGGCAGCGCGCTGTTTGCCGATGTGTCGCTGCACGAAACCACGATTGTCGATGGCGTCAGCCGCATGCGCGCGATCGAGCGCATGCCGTTGGCCCCCGGTGCGCGCGCCGAACTCAAGCCCGGCGGCCTGCACCTGATGCTGATGCAGGGCAAGGGCGCGCTGAAGGAAGGGCAGGCCGTGCCGCTGCAGCTGCAGCTGGAAGGCGGGCGCGAAGCCAGCGCCACGCTGACCGTGCGCAAGACAAGCGGATAAGCGCGAAGCGTTGATGCCGCGCCGCCGGACTACGGACGTGCTGCCGTAGCGTCGAGCTTGCTCGACTGCCATGAACCGTAGAGTCGAGCTTGCTCGACTGCCATGAACCGTAGAGTCGAGCTTGCTCGACTGC
>NZ_JACVUD010000079.1:0-19992 GCF_016624905.1 Stenotrophomonas sp. S49
GGGGCCCGGGGGGGGGGGGGGCCGGGGGGGGGGGGGCGGCCCGCCGGGCGGCCCCCCCCCCCCCCCCCCCCACGCCCGCGACAATGACCGCCGCCCCCTCCGCCCTGCTCTGGTTCCTGTCCCAGCACCCGTTGCTGGCATTGCCGGTGCTGATGGCGCTGGCCGGGCTGCTGTCGTGGTGGCGGCGCACCCCGCTGTACCTGATCGCCATGTTTCCGCTGGCGATGCTGAACATTTTCCTGGGTTCGTTCGTCAACGCGGCCTGGGTGAACGGGATCGGCGAGCGTGGCGAAGCGGTGATCGTCAAGGCCGAGGAAACCAGTTCCACCCTCAACGACCGCTACATCTGGCGTTACGAGGCGGTGGTGCATACCGCCGATGGCCAGGATGTGGACGTGGTGTTCCATACCAACACGATCTCGCTGTGGCCGCTGGAAAACGCGATCCGCATTCCGGCGCAGGGCCAGCCCTTCGTGGTGAAGTACGCGCCGGGCTTCCCGCGCAGCATCGTGATCCTCAGCAACGAATCGCCGCATGGGATTGCCCAGTCCCGCGCACGCGCACGCGAGCGGGTGGAGGTGGCCGCGCGCAGGCTGCATTTCAGCCCCGGCAACGAGCGCTTCCGCGCCGATTACCGCCGCGAGCTGGACACCTGGCTGCGCGACCATGGCGATGACCCGCAGCAGCAGGCACAGGCGCAGCGCTACCGCGACGAACGCGAAGCGCTGTGACCGCTGCCCCCTTTCACTGACAGGCCTGACATGACCGCTACCGCCAACCCGTTTCTTCCGCTGCTGATGCAGGTCCTGCACGGCCGCGACATTGCCTGCACCGTCGACGGCACCGAGCTGGTGCTGGACAGCGGCCTGCGCCTGGTCGCGCACGGCGTTGCGTCGAACGCCCGCGACAATGGCGGCTGGCAGACCTCCACGGTGATCGAGGCACGCCATCCGGAACTGTTCGCTGACGGTCTGTTCGAGTACCAGCACGCCGCCGGCGACAGCGAGCAGGATGCAGTGCTGTCCGGCTTCGAAAACTGGGTGCGGGTCGACCTGGCCACCCTGCAGGCGGCCATCAGCGCCGACGATGCGCCGGAGCTGCAGATGCTGACCCTGCGCTACCCGGCCGAGGAAACCGGCACGGCGCTGGCGCGCGCGGTGGTGCTGGGGCCGCTGGCCCACTACCGCAGTGAACCCCGCGATGAAACCGCCGCCTGCAGCGAGGACGACCACGGCTCCTGCCCCTGCTGCCTGTTCACCCAAAGCCTGGAGGCCTTCAACGATCTGCTGAAGACCCGCCAGTTCCTCGGCATCCGCCTGTTCGCCTCGCGCGATGCCGACGGCCAGTGCGAGGCCGACTGCCGGGTGAACGGCCATGATTTCCCCGCCGCCCTGCCCCTGCTGCGCGCCTACGCGGCGCGCTGGCCGCAGGCCGGGTTGGAATTCCGCAAGCAGTACGTGGTGATCCGCACCGACACGGACGCCGAAACCGACGCCTGATCCCGCACCGACACCCCCGCTGCATGCCGCTGCGGCTACACTGCGCGCCGGCTGTTGTTCCTGCCCCACCTTTCCACCCTACGAGGCACCCCCGCGATGCTGTACGCGCAAGTCCACCTGACCCTTCCCGCCTGGATCCACGACCAGATCGACCTGGATCGTCGCTATCCGGGCGACGAGGCCAAGGTCGCACTGGCGATCGAGCTGTCGCGGCTGAATGTCGAACACGCCAGTGGCGGCCCGTTCGGCGCCGTCGTGTTCGGCCCCGATGACAAGGTGATCGCCGCCGGCGTGAACCGCGTCGTGCCGCACGCCACCTCGCTGGCGCACGCCGAAAACATGGCCTACATGCTGGCCCAGCAGCGCCTGCAGACGCCGCGCCTGAACGCGGTGCTGTCGCCGGTCACCCTGGCCACCAGCTCGCAGCCGTGCTGCCAGTGCTACGGCGCCACCGTGTGGGCCGGCATCGACCGCCTGCTGATCGGTGCCAGCTCGGCCGACGTGGAAGAACTGACCCCGTTCGACGAAGGCCCGCTGCCGGCCGACTGGGTGGGCGAACTGAACAAGCGCGGCATTGAAGTGGTGCAGGGCCTGAACCGCGAAGCGGCGCGCGGCGTGCTGCGTGCCTATGGGGAAGCCGATGGCACCCGTTACTGAGACCGGTATCGGCCTGCTCTGCCTGTGTCGGCAGGGCTTCGAGCCCGAGCTGGCCGGCGAACTGCAGCACCGCGCCGGCCAGGCCGGTTTCGCCGGCTATGCACGCACCCAGCGCAATGACGGCTACGTACTGTTCATGTGCGACGAAGCCGCGGCGCTGGCCCCGCGCCTGCCGTGGCGCGAACTGATCTTCGCGCGGCAGAAGCTGGTGGTGCTGGCCGAGCTGCCGCAGCTGGACCCGAGCGACCGCATCACCCCGATGCTGGAGGTGCTGGCCGATGCGCCGCGCTTCGGCGATCTGTGGGTGGAACACCCCGATTCGGATGCCGGCAAGCCGCTGTCCGGGCTGGCCCGCGCGTTCGGCAATGCGTTGCGCCCGGCGCTGCGCAAGGCCGGCAAGCTGACCGACAAGCCGAACCCGCGTCTGCCGCGGCTGCATGTGGTCTTCGTCGACGGCACCCATGCGTTCGTCTGCGTGGCCGACCCGGCCGACAGCGCGCCGTGGGCGTTGGGCATTCCGCGCCTGAAGCTGCTGCCGGAAGCCCCGTCGCGTTCGGCGCTGAAGCTGGATGAGGCACTGCTTACCCTGCTGGCACCGGACGAGCGCGAGGCGCTGGTGAAACCGGGCATGCGCGCGGCTGACCTCGGTGCCGCCCCCGGCGGCTGGACCTGGGTGCTGACCCGCCAGCACGTGCATGTGCTCAGCATCGACAATGGCCCGCTGCGCCAGCACGTGCTGGACACCGGCCTGGTCGAACACCTGCGCGCCGACGGCTTCCACTGGCACCCGGACCAGGCGCTGGACTGGATGGTCTGCGACATGGTCGAACAGCCGCGCCGCGTGGCCGAACGCATGGCCACCTGGTTCCGCGAAGGCTGGTGCCGGCACGCGATCTTCAACCTGAAGCTGCCGATGAAGAAGCGCTGGGACGAGACGCGGTTGTGCCTGGACCTGTTCCAGGAACAGGCGGGCAAGCCGCTGGTGGTACGGGCCAAGCAGCTGTACCACGACCGTGAAGAGATCACGGTGCTCGCCTCACCGCTGCGCTGAGGCGCGCACCGCGCGGTGGTGGGTGCCAACCGTGGTTGGCACTGGCAATCGTCATCCACGCATGGCGTGGATCTACTGAAAAGACGGCGGTAGCGCCGGGCCATGCCCGGCGGCATCCGTTGACCGCGCTGCGCGCTCGCCGGGCCCGGCCCGGCGCTACCGGCGGGTTACACGCCGGCGGCGCGCTTCCAGAATGCCTGTACCACCGGCGGCCACTTGCCCACGCAGCCCAGCGCGCGGCCGCGGGCCAGGGTCAGGTGCATTTCGTCGTTGGAAAACAGCCGGTTGATCGCATCGAAGCTGTAAGCGGCGATCTGGTTGTCACTGCGCCGTTCGCGCGCCCAGCGCTGCAGCCGCTGCGGCGACAGGCGCGGCTGGCCACGGCGCTCGGCTGAGGGTGCCAGCCACTGCTGCAGGGCAGCCACGTCGCGCAGGCCCAGGTTCACCCCCTGGCCCGCCAGTGGGTGCACCACGTGCGCCGCATCGCCCAGCGCCAGCACGCGACCGGACACATAGTGGCGGGCCAGCTGCCGGCGCAGCGGGAACGCCGCGCGCGCCGAGGCCAGGCGCAGTTCGCCCAGCCGGCCGGCAAAGGCGCGGGTCAGCTCGCGATTGAACGCGGCGTCGTCCAGCGCCAGCACGCGTGCCGCTTCGTCTTCCGGCAGGGTCCACACGATCGAACTGCGGCGCTCGGCCACCGGCAGCAGGGCCAGCGGGCCGGTCGGCAGGAAACGCTGCCAGGCCGTGGCCTGGTTGGGCAGCGCGCTGTCCACGTAGGCCACCACGCCACGCTGGTGATAATCGTGCGATTCCACCTCGATCCCGGCCAAGCGGCGCAGGGTGGAATCGGCGCCATCGGCGGCCACGGCCAATGCGGCATCCACGCGACGCCCATCGTCCAGCCGCAGTCGTACACCTTCGTCGTCCTGTTCCAGCGCTTCCACCCGCGCCGGGCAATGCAGCTGCACGCCCGCCGCCGGCAATGCGGCCCACAGGCGGTCCTGCAGCAGGCCGTTCTCAACAATGAACCCCAGCTCGCGCCGACCAAAGCGGTCTGCGTCGAACAGCAGGTCATCGCCGCCGCCCGCATCCCATACCTGCATGCGCCGGTAGGGCCAGGCACGCGCCTGTGCAATGGCCGGCCAGACGCCGAGGCGCTGCAGCAGCTGCACGTTGTCGGCGGCGAAGGCGAACACCCGCAGATCCGGCTGCGCGGCCTGCCAGGCCGGCGGCTCGCGCCCTTCAACCAGCGCCACCGACAGACCGGCATCGGCCAGCGCCAGAGCACACGCGGCACCAACAACGCCGCCGCCCACCACGGCCACATCCGCGCGCATGCGCCGGCTCATGCAGCCTCCCCGCGGCACAGGCGCGGCACGTCACCACGGAAGCCCATGGCACCGCCGACCAGCATCGACTGCACCGAGGCGCGTTGTGCCGCCACCAGGCCCAGGCTGCGCAGCGGGCGCAGCAGCGGTGCCGGATTGCTGGTCAGCCGGGCCAGCCCACCGGAAAACGCCACCGTCTGCTGCCGGTCTTCCGCGCGCCGGGCCACGTAGGCCTGCAGCAGTGCGTCACTGCCCGCATCTTCATCGGCCGCTTCCAGCAGCTCTGCCAGCGTGAGCGCGTCGCGCAGGCCCAGGTTGAAGCCCTGCGCGCCCAACGGGTGGATGGTCTGCGCGGCGTTGCCCAGCAGCACCGCGCGTTCGCCCACCAGCGCGCGCGCCAGTACCTGCACCAGCGGGTAGGCACTGCGCGGGCCGGATTCCAGCAAGCGCCCGGCGCGCCAGCCCAGCGTGTGCTGCAGGCGCTGCAGCCAGGCCGCATCGTCCAGCGCCATCACCGCCTCAGCCTGGTCGCGGGCCACGCCGTGCACACAGCCGAAGTGGCGGTCGCCGCGCGGCAACAGCGCGGTCGGGCCGGTATCGGTGAAGCGTTCCCACGCGCTGCCATCGGGCGCGCGCTGGCTGCGCACGCGGGCCACGAACAGGGTCTGCTGGAAATCATGGCGGTCCACCGCAATGCCCAGCGCATCGCGCACGCCGCTGGCGGTGCCATCGGCCCCCACCACCAGCCGGGCCAGCAGCATGCGCTCGCCCGCATCGTCAGCCACATGGACCTGCCGGTAACCGTCGACCACCGCGCCCAAGCCGATGAAACGCATCGGGCGGTAGCGCTGCAGCTGCGGCAGTTCCTGCAGCCGCGCCTCCAGCGCCTGGCCGAAATCGCGGGCCACCACCACCTGGCCGAACCACGGCCGGTCGTAATCGGCCGCATCCATCTGCACGCGGCCAAAGTCGCCGGCGCGGCTGACGTGGATGCGACGGATCGGGCCGGGCGGCATCGCCAGCTTCTGCATCACCCCCAGTGCGGTCAGTGCGTTTACGGTGGCCGCGGCGAAACTGAGGTTGCGCTGGTCGAACACCGCCGGCAGTTTACCGGCCGGGCTGGCTTCCAGCAGCGCCACGTTGCGGCCCAGCCGCTCCAGGGCGATGGCCAGGCTGGCCCCGACCAGACCGCCACCGACGATCAGCACGTCATGTCGTTCACTCATGGGCCCATGATACGCGCTCGCCACGCCATCCAGACCCGGCACGCCGCGCCTGCGCAGGACCGCGCGGCGGGCTAGAATGGAAGCTGAATCCGCCCCACGGGTCTTCGCCATGTCCGACACCGCCCATCGCGCCTTTGTCCTGTCCGTGCTTGTGCTGCTGCTGGCGGCGACCCGGGTGAACCACTTCGCGGCCATCCCCGATGCCTCCTGGGCCGTATTCTTCATCGGCGGCTTCTATCTGGCCCGCTGGACCCGCTGGGCGTTCCCGCTGCTGATGGTGTTCGCCGTGCTGGTGGACTGGATCGTGATCCGCAGCACGGGGCTCGACTTCTGGCAGCACTACTGCGTGTCGCCGGGTTACTGGCTGCTGTTGCCGGCGTATTTCTCGCTGTGGGCCGGCGGCCTGCTGCTGGGCCACAACTACCACGGCGCGCACTGGTCGGTGCTGGCCAAGGGCGTGCCGCTGCTGGTGGTGTCGGTGGCGCTGTGCCACCTGCTGGCCCAGGGCGGGTTCTACTGGACCAGCCGCAACGTGGCCGAACCGACCCTGGCCGGCTGGGTACAGAACTACGCCCAGTGGTTCGGGCCGTACCTGCGCACCACCGCCATCTACGTGGCCCTGGCCGCCGCGCTGCAGCTGGCCGTGGAGCAGATGCTGAAGCTGCACCAGGCCCGCCGCGACATCCACCACTGAGCACCGGCATGGGGCATCGGCTTTCGCGCATCTACACCCGCACCGGCGACGACGGCAGCACCGGCCTGGGCGACGGCAGCCGGGTGGCCAAGGACGATCTGCGGGTCGCCGCCTACGGCACCGTGGACGAAGCCAATGCCGCCTTGGGGCTGCTGCTGGCCGTGCCACTGCCTGACGACGTGCGTGCGCTGGTGGTGCATCTGCAGCACCAATTGTTCGATCTGGGCGCCGAGCTGTGCGTGCCTGGCCATGCAGCCATCCATGCCGCCGACGTTTCCGCGCTGGAACAACAGCTGGACCATTACAACGCCGGCCTGCCCATGCTGAAGGAATTCATCCTGCCCGCTGGCGGCGAGGCGGCGGCGCGCTGCCACCTGGCCCGCACCATCGTGCGCCGCGCCGAGCGCGAGACGGTCAGCCTGGCCCGGGCGCAGGCCGTGCGCGGCGAAGCCCTGCACTACCTCAACCGCCTGTCGGACCTGCTGTTCGTGCTGGCCCGCGTGCTGGCCCGCGCCGATGGCCACGGCGAAGCGCTGTGGCAACCGCAGCACCGGCAGGCCTGAGCACGTGCGGGTCTTCACTCATCCGTCCTGCCTGCTGCACGACCCGGGTCCGGGCCATCCCGAATGCCCGCAACGGCTGCAGGTGGTGCTCGACGCCCTGCAGCAGGCCTTCCCCGGCCAGCTGGACTGGCAGCAGGCCCCGCCGGCCAAGTTCGGCGAGCTGAGCCGGGTCCACGACAGCGCCCTGCTCGACTTCGTGCTGCAGCCGCAGACCCTGCCGCTGCGCCAGCTGGACATGGACACCTGGACCTCGCCCGGTTCGGCCAGCGCCGCCGTGCACGCCGCCGGTGCCGGCGTGGCTGCGGTGGACGCGGTGATGCTGGGCGATGACCCGCTGGCGTTCTGCGCGGTGCGCCCGCCGGGCCACCATGCCACCAGCAGTACGGCCATGGGCTTCTGCCTGCTCAACAACATCGCCATCGCCGCCGCCTACGCGCGCGACCGCCACGGGCTGGAACGGATTGCCGTGGTCGACTTCGACGTGCACCACGGCAACGGCACCCAGGACATCTTCCAGCATGACGCGCGGGTGTCGTACTACAGCACCCACCAGGCCGGCCTGTTCCCCAACTCGGGCCTGCGCCGCGACCGTGGCGCCGGCAACCTGATGAACATCCTGCTGCCGCCGGGCAGCGGTGGCTTCCGCTTCCGCAACGTCTGGGCCGACGAGATGCTGCCGGCCATCGACGACTTCCGCCCGCAGCTGCTGCTGATTTCGGCCGGTTTCGATGCCCACCTGCGCGACCCGCAGGCAGACCTGATGCTGGAAACCGAGGATTTCGCCTGGATAACCGGCGAACTGCATGCGCTGGCGCGGCGCCATGGGGCCGGCCGCGTGGTGTCCATGCTGGAAGGCGGCTACGACCTGCAGGCGCTGGCCGAATGCAGCGTGGCCCACGTGCAGACCCTGCTGCAGGGGGCCGCTGCGGCGCGCCCAGAATGAACCCGAACCGGTCTGGGCCGGACGCCTTCATTGCCCCTATGCAAGGGATGGGGCAATCTACGGTCCGTTTTCGCCCGAATCCGAACCGCGTGCGCCGAGCCCTCCGCCTGCTTCCCCTGCCCCTGAGCATCGCTGTCTGCCTGCCGGCGATGGCCGATGACAAGCCGCTCAACTGGGGCCTGTGCCCGGCCACCGAAGTCATTCCCGCCTTCACCGATGCCCCCACCCCGGTACCGGGGCAGGACGCGGCCGCCGCCAGCGCCCAGCGCGAGCAGCAGCCCACCGACATCGAAGGCGACCAGCTGCTGGGCACCACCACCGTGCCGCAGTACCAGGGCAACGTGGCCCTGCGCCGCGGCGACCAGTTCGTGGGTACCGACAAGCTCAGCTTCGATACCGACACCGGCAACTACATCGCCGACGGCAACGTACGCTACCAGGATTCCTCGATCCGCATGGTGGCCAAGCGCGCCGAGGGCAACCAGGAAAGCGACACCCACAAAATCACCGACATCCAGTACCAGCTGGTGTCGCGCCGTGGCAACGGCCAGGCCGAATCGGTCGACCTGCAGGGCGCCGTGGGCCAGATGCATCGCTCCACCTACACCACCTGCGACCCCTCGCAGCCGGTGTGGAAGCTGACCGCCCCGCAGATCGACGTGGACAACGACGAAGGCTTCGGTACCGCCCGCAACGCGGTGCTGCGCATCGGCAAGGTGCCGGTGCTGTGGGCGCCGTACTTCAAGTTCCCGATCGACGACCGCCGCAAGACCGGCCTGCTGTTCCCGCAGCTGGGCATGTCCGGCCGCAATGGTTTCGACTACACCCAGCCGATCTACCTGAACCTGGCGCCGAACTACGACGACACGCTGATGCCGCGCTACATGAGCGAGCGCGGGCTGATGCTGGACAACGAGTTCCGCTATCTCTACAACGGCGGCCGCGGCGAGCTGCTGACCGCCTACATCCCCAACGACAAGCTGCGCGACCGCGACCGCGGCCGGGTGATGTTCAGTGGCTACCACAACGTGGACAGCCACTGGCAGGCCCGCGCCAACCTGGCCTGGGTGAGCGACGAGCGCTACGTGGAGGATTTCTCCAACCGCCTGGTCGGGGTGACCGCGTCGAACCTGCAGAGCACCATCGGCCTGTACGGCACCGGCAAGGACTGGACCGCCGGCATCATGGCCGACCGCTGGCAGCTGACCGACTACACCCTGACCGAATCGGCACTGGCCTACAACCGTCAGCCGCGCCTGTACTTCACCTGGGACAAGCCGCTGCTGCCGTGGGTCGAAACCAGCCTGTACGCCGAGGCGGTGCGCTTCACCCACGATGACGTGCACGAGAAGTACGGCGCGGACCAGGAGTATGCGCGCACCGGCAACGTGACCCGCATGGACGGCGGTTCGCGCTTGGACATCAAGCCATCGATCTCGTTCCCGTTCAGCGGCGCGGCCTGGTATGTCACCCCGACCCTGGCCTACCGCTATACCGCCTATGACCTGGAACGTGGCCTGGCCGACAGCATCCGCAGGACCGTACTGGTCTCGCAGGGCATCGACCCGGCCACGGCCAGCGCCGAACAGCTGCGCGGCAACACCTCGCCCAGCCGCTCGCTGCCGATCGCCAGCCTGGACGCCGGCCTGTTCTTCGACCGCGAAACCACCATCGGTGGCAAGTCCTTCCTGCACACCCTGGAGCCGCGCCTGTTCTACCTGCGCACGCCGTACCGCAACCAGGACGACCTGCCGCTGTTCGACACCCGTGACTTCACCTTCAGCTGGGGCCAGCTGTTCCGCGATTCGCGCTACACCGGCGCCGACCGCCAGAACGATGCCAACCAGCTGACCATGGCGCTGGGCACCCGCTTCATCGACCAGACCACCGGCAAGGAACGGTTCTCGGGCAGCATCGGCCAGATCCAGTACTTCGACGAATCGCGGGTGACCACCACCCCGGGCGGCGCACCGGTGGAAAAGGGCAAGTCGGCCTGGATCGCCGACGCCAACTACATGGTGAACGACCGCTGGACCCTGAGCGCCACCTACCAGTGGGACCCCAAGTACAAGCGTGAGGACCTGGCCAGCTTCCGCGCCCGCTACCTGATGTCCAACGATGGCGTGGTCAACCTGACCTACCGCCACCGCATCAACCCCGACGGCACTGACCTGCTGAAGCAGGCCGACCTGTCGTTCCTGTACCCGCTGAATGCGCGCTGGAGCCTGGTCGGCCGCTACTACTACTCGCTGGAAGACAAGGCGCCGCTGGAAATCATCGGCGGCGTGCAGTGGGACAGCTGCTGCCTGGCCGTGCGCGCCGTGGCCCGCCGGTACGTGCGCAACCGCGAAGGCGACCTGAACAATTCCATCCAGATCGAGTTCGTGCTGAAGGGCCTGAGCTCGCTGGGCCAGGACACGGACCGTACCCTGCGCCGTGCTATCCTCGGGTACAACCGCGACGACCTTTATCTGGTGCCGCCCAGCAATACCGGGGTGACCCGGGACGACTACGATCCGAATCTGATCCCATGACCAAGCGCTTCCCCGTTCTTCTCGCCTCGCTGCTGGCGGTGTCCAGCGTGTCCGCCCCCCTGCAGGTCATCGCGCAGGAGGCCCAGCCGCTGGACCGCATTGCTGCGGTCGTCGACGAGGACGTGGTACTGCAGAGTGAACTGCAGCGCGCCATCGCCAACATCAAGGCCCAGTACGTGGGCCGCGAAAACCAGCTGCCGCCGGACGACGTGCTCAGCCGCCAGGTGCTGGAGCGCCTGGTGCTGGTGAAGCTGCAGGTGGCCCGCGCCCAGGGCAGCGGCATCCGCGTCAGCGACCAGGAACTGAACCAGGCGATGAACTCCATCGCCCAGCAGAACGGTTCCAACCTGGACAGCCTGCGCCAGCGCTTGGCCCATGACGGCATCGACTTCGAGGAATTCCGTTCCTCGGTGCGCGACGAAATCACCGTGCAGCGCCTGCGCCAGAGCTTCGCGCAGAGCCGCATCAGCGTGAGCGAGGGCGAAGTGGATGCCGCGCTGAAGCAGCAGGCCACCGCCGGCAACCAGTACCACCTGGCGCACATCCTGGTCGCCCTGCCCGACGGCGCCAACGCCGACCAGATCGCCACCGGCCAGAAGAAGGCCGACGGCGTGAAGGCGCTGCTGGACAAGGGCGAGCTGGACTTCAACGCCGCCGCCGTGCGCTATTCGGACAGCCCCAACGCGCTGGAAGGCGGCGACCTGGGCTGGCGCACGCTGGACGAAATCCCGGCGGCATTCGCGCAGATGATGCAGCAGATGAAGGCCGGCGATGTGGTTGGCCCGATCCGCGGCCCCAGCGGCTTCCAGCTGCTGAAGCTGGTGGAAGTGCGTGATGCCAACGCCGCCGCCGGTGCCCACACGGTCACCGAATACCATGCCCGCCATATCCTGGTGCGCGTGGACGGCAACCAGACCGATGCCGCCGCCAAGGCCAAGATCGACACCCTGCGTGCCCGCGTGGCCGGGGGTGCCGACTTCGAGCAGGTGGCCAAGGAATCGTCGGAAGACAGCAACAGCAAGGGCCAGGGCGGCGATCTGGGCTGGTTCCCGGCCGATGCCTTCGGTCCGGCGTTCGGCCAGCAGGTCGAAGGCATCCAGGATGGGGGCGTCAGCCAGCCGTTCCGTACCGATGCCGGTTGGCACATCGTGCAGCGCGTTGCCACGCGCCAGACCGACGTGAGCAGCGACAACCAGCGTGCCCAGGTGCGTGAGACCATCGGTCGCCGCAAGCTGGAAGAGGAATACAACCGCTTCCTGCAGGAACTGCGCGGTGAAGCCTACGTCAGCTTCCGCAGCGGCGACCGGGCGGAAAACACCGCCACCCCGCCGCAGTCCTGACCCATGCGCCCCGAGCTCGCGCTGGTACCGGGCGAGCCCGCCGGGATCGGTCCGGAACTGTGTGTCCGCCTGGTGCAGCAGCCGCGCGATGATTGCCGGCTGCTGGCCTTCGCCGACCCGGACAGCCTGCGCGCGTCGGCTGCCGCGCTGAACCTGCCCCTGCAACTGCTGCCGGAAGATGCGCACGCGCGCCTGCCCGGCGATCTGCGCCTGCGCGTGGTCGCCAATGCCGTGCCCAGCCGCTTCGGCCAGGCCGACCCGGCCAATGCCAGCGCCGTCATCGGCGCCCTGCTCGGTGCCGGCCAGGCCTGCCTGTCCGGCGAACTACACGGCGTGGTCACCGGCCCGGTGCACAAAGCGGTCATCAACGAAGGCGGCATTGCCTACAGCGGCACCACCGAACTGCTGGCCGACCAGGCCGGGGTGAAGGTGGTGATGATGCTGGCCAACGACATCGTGCGCGTTGCGCTGGCCACCACCCACCTGCCCTTGCGCGAAGTGGCCGATGCGATCACCGCGCCCGCCCTGGAACACACCCTGCGCACGGTGCATGCCGCGTTGCGCGGTGAGTTCGGCCTGGCCGCCCCGCGCATCGCCGTGCTGGGCCTGAACCCGCATGCCGGTGAAGACGGCCATCTGGGCCGCGAGGAACTGGACCTGATCATTCCGCTGCTGCAGCGCCTGCGCGCAGAGGGCATGGATCTGGTCGGGCCACTGCCGGCCGACACCGCCTTCCTGCCGGCCAAGCTGGCCGGGTTCGACACCGTGCTGGCCATGTACCACGACCAGGGCCTGCCCGTACTGAAGTATTCGGGCTTCGAACAGGCCGTGAACCTGACCCTGGGCCTGCCTTACCCGCGCGTGGCGGTCGACCATGGCACCGCGCTGGACCTGGCCGGACGCGGCATTGCCGACCCGTCCAGCCTGCAGGCCGCCACGGCCCTGTGTGCGCAATTGGCCCGGCAACGTACACTGAGCGCATGAATTCCCCGCATTCCCCCTCCGGCCCGGTGTTTACCGCCCCGGCCAAGAAACAGCTTGGCCAGCATTTCCTGGCCGACCGCCACTACATCGACAAGATCGTGATGGCGGTCAACCCCAAGGATGGCGACCGCCTGGTCGAGATCGGCCCTGGGCAGGGTGCGATCACCCTGCCCCTGCTGCGCGTCCACCCGAAGCTGACGGTGATCGAGTTCGACCGCGACCTGATCGCGCCGCTCACCGCGGCCGCCGAGCCGCTGGGCGAGCTGACCATCGTCCACCGCGACGTGCTGCGCGTGGATTTCACCGAACTGGCCGCCGGCCAGCCGATCCGCCTGGTCGGCAACCTTCCCTACAACATCTCCTCGCCCATCCTGTTCCATGCGCTGGAACATGCCGCGGTCATCCGCGACATGCATTTCATGCTGCAGAAGGAAGTGGTCGACCGCATGGCCGCCGGCCCGGGCAGCAAGGTCTACGGCCGCCTGAGCGTGATGCTGCAGGCCTACTGCCAGGTCACTTCGCTGTTCGTGGTGCCGCCGGGCGCGTTCCGGCCGCCGCCGAAGGTCGATTCGGCCGTGGTGCGGCTGGTGCCGCGCGACCCGGCCACCATCGCCATCCACGATCACGCGCGCTTTGCCGAGGTGGTCAAGGCCGCCTTCGGCCAGCGCCGCAAGACCCTGCGCAACGCGTTGAGCAAGGTGGTGACCGCCGAACAGTTCGCCGCTGCCGGCGTGCGCCCCGATGCCCGTGCCGAACAGCTGGATGTGGCTGAATTCATCGCTTTGGCCAATGCCACCTGATTACACTGCCGGTATGGAAGACGCTGACGTTTACGCCATCTCCGTTGAAGTTGCCCCGCGCTTCCTCGACGACCAATCCGCGCCGGAAGACGGCCGCTATGCGTTCGCCTATACGATCCGCATCCGCAACCGTGGCCGCGTGGCCGCGCGCCTGGTTGCGCGCCACTGGCGCATCACCGACGCCAACGGTCGCGTCGAGCATGTCGATGGCGATGGCGTGATCGGCGAACAGCCGCGCCTGCGCCCCGGTGAAGACTTCCACTACACCTCGGGTGTCATGCTGGGCACCGACCACGGGACCATGCAGGGCCACTACGACATGGTTGCCGACGATGGCACTGAATTTGCCGCGCCGGTCGCACCTTTCGTGCTGGCCATCCCGCGTACCCTGCACTGACACGGAGGCCGGACGATGAGTGTGTGGGCGATCGGCGACCTGCAGGGCTGCTACGACGTAACCCAGCGCCTGCTGGAAAAGATCCGCTTCGACCCGGCGCAGGACACCCTGTGGTTCTGCGGCGATCTGGTGAACCGCGGTGGGCAATCGCTGGAAACCCTGCGCCTGGTGCATTCGCTGCGCGAGCACAGCGTGGTGGTGCTGGGCAATCATGATCTTTCGCTGCTGGCCGTGGGTGCGCGCACCGAGGAAGAGCAGCGCAAGGTCAACCCGGACCTGCTGCGCATCGTGCAGGCCGAAGACCGCGACGAGCTGCTGGAGTGGCTGCGCCTGCAGAAGCTGGTGCACGTGGACCGCGAGCTGGGCTGGATGATGGTGCATGCCGGCCTGGCGCCGAAGTGGACCACGCAGATGGCCGAAAAGCATGCCGCCGAAGTGGAAGTGCAGCTGCACGGCGCCGGCTATCGCAAGCTGTTCCGCAACATGTACGGCGACAAGCCCAGCTGGGCACCGAACCTGGCCGGCTATGACCGCTCGCGCGCGATCATCAACGTGCTCACCCGCATGCGCTACTGCACCCCGCGCGGGCGCATCGGCATTGAAGACAAGGGCACGCCCGGCACCCAGGAACAGGGGCTGTACCCCTGGTTCGAAGTGCCCGGCCGGGTCGAGCGCGACCTGAAGGTCGTGTGCGGCCACTGGTCGGCGCTGGGCCTGACCATCACCCAGGGCGTGCACGCCATCGATACCGGCGCGGTCTGGGGCGGCAAGCTGACCGCCCTGCAGCTGGATACCGATGAACTGCGCGTGGTGCAGGTGCCGGGACGCGATGTGCCGGCACCGGTCGCCAATGCACGGCCGCCGGCACGCCCGCCGCAGCCGCGTGCGCCTGCGGTGCAGACCAAGGAAGGCGGCAACGGCCAGCCGGCCGCACCGGGCAACCGTGGCCCGCGCCGCCGCCGCCGTCGCGGTGGTGGCGGTGGCGGTGGTGGCGGTGGTGGCGGCGGCAACAACAACGGCGCACCGCCGCAGAGCTGAAGGCACAGGGGTAGAGTCGACTGTCAGTCGACTATCGCGCGGAGCGCGGGGGTTCGCGAGGTCCGAACAAGAGCAGTCGACCAACGGTCGACTCTACCAGCCGACTATCGCGCGGAGCGCGGGGTTTCGCGAGGTCCGAACAAGAGCAGTCGACCAACGGTCGACTCTACCCGGGGTCAGCGGCGCACGTAGTGCGCGAAGCGGAACGCGTAGGCGTGGCGTGCGTCGGCCGGGTGCGATTCGCTGCTGGTTTCCTGCCACACCGCCGGGTCCACTTCGGGGAAATGGGTATCAGCCGGCACCTCGGCGTCCACCCAGGTCAGGTACAGGTCACTGGCCTGGTCCAGCAGCTGGTGGAAGATCTCGCCACCGCCAATGATGCACAGCTCGCTGGCACCCTCGCCTTCGGCAATGGCCTTGGCTTCGTCCAGCGAGGCAACCGCACGCATGCCCTCGAACGGCACCTGGCCGCTGCGGGTCAGCACCAGGTTGGTCCGCCCCGGCAGCACCCGGCCGATCGATTCGGCGGTCTTGCGCCCCATCAGGATCGGCTTGCCCAGGGTCAGCGCCTTGAAGTGCTTGAAGTCGTCCGGCAGGTGCCAGGGCATGGCATTGCCCTGGCCGATGCCACGGTTGCGGTCCAGCGCTACGACCATCGAAAGTTTCATCGCTGCGGTCTCCTCAACCGGCATTGGTCTGCAGGCGTTCACAGGCCGCCTTGGCGGCACTGGCCGCCCGCAAGGCTTCAGCGAAGCCCGGGCTGGGCGGGGACTTCTCATCCATGCCATCGACGATCTTCTGCATCTGCGCCTGCTCGATGTCCTTCAGGCCGGGGCCTGACAGGACCTCCGCGGACAACGCCGCCCTATCGGTGTCGGTGTCGGCAGCCCGCGCCAGAAACGCCTGCAACTGGTCGCTGGAATAGACGCTGGCGAGCTGCTGCTCGAGCACGCGCTGGTACTCCGGCTCTTCGATGCCCGCCTTGAGGTGCTCGGTCGTCGCCGCGTACATGCCGGTCACCGCCTCGCGCATCTGCGCCTTGCAACCTGCCGGAATGTCCACGGGCATCATCGTGCTGCCGTCGAATGCCGCGGCAAACGCGAGGGCTTCCTCGCGCATGTGTCTGTGCACGATCTGTGCGTTGACTTCACCGGCCAGGCCCAGCGTATCGGCCGGTGCCGCGTACGCGCCCGTGCACAGCACCCCGGCCAGCAGCAGCGGGGGCACACACCTGCGCAGCCTCATACCGCCACCGGGGCCTTGATGGCCGGGTGCGGGTCGTAGCCGTCAATGCGGATGTCGTCGAACTGGAAACCGAGCAGATCGGTCACCTCGGGGTTCAGCCACAGCTGGGGCAGCGCGCGCGGTTCACGCGACAGCTGTTCACGGGCCTGCGCGTAGTGGTTCGAATACAGGTGGGCGTCGCCCAGGGTATGCACGAAGTCGCCCACGCCTAGACCCGTGGCCTGCGCCACCATGTGGGTCAGCAGCGCGTAGCTGGCGATGTTGAACGGCACGCCCAGAAAAATGTCGCCGCTGCGTTGGTACAGCTGGCAGCTCAGCTTGCCGTCCACCACGTAGAACTGGAACAGGTTGTGGCACGGCATCAGCGCCATCTGCGAAAGCTCGCCCACGTTCCAGGCACTGACCACCAGCCGCCGCGAATCGGGATTGCGCTTGATCTCGTCCACCAGCCACTGCATCTGGTCGATCTCGCGGCCATCGGCGGTGGCCCAGCTGCGCCACTGCTTGCCGTACACCGGGCCGAGATCGCCATTGGCGTCGGCCCACTCGTCCCAGATGCGTACCTGGTTGTCCTTCAGGTAGCCGATGTTGGTGTCGCCCTTCAGGAACCACAGCAGCTCGTGGATGATCGAGCGCAGGTGCAGCTTCTTGGTGGTGACCAGCGGGAAGCCTTCGTTCAGATCGAAGCGCATCTGCCAGCCGAACACGCTGCGGGTGCCGGTGCCGGTGCGGTCACTCTTCTCGGCGCCGTGTTCGAGCACGTGCGAAAGCAGGTCCAGGTAGGCCTTCATGCCTTGCCCTCCGCCACCACCAGCGGCTTCGGCTGCAGCACCGGTGCACGGCGCGACAGTGCCAGCAGCACCAGGCCCAGCGCCACCAGGGGCAGGCTCAGCAGCTGGCCCTTGGTCAGCCAGCCGAAGGCGATGTAGACCCCGTTGTCGGGCATGCGCACGAACTCCAGGCCGAAGCGGAAGATGCCGTACATCAGCGCGAACAGGCCCGACACCAGGTAGCGGTGGCGCGGCTTGGCCGACACCATCCACAGCACGGTGAACATCACCACGCCTTCCAGCGCCGCTTCATACAGCTGCGAGGGATGGCGCGCGTAGGGGTTCAGCGCGCCGGTGGCGAACTGTGCCTTCAGCGTGGCCGCGTCCAGCTGGTTCAGCGGTGCCGGCAGGCCCGAAGGGAACACCACGCCCCAGGTGCCGTCGGTGTACTTGCCCCACAGCTCGGCGCCGATGAAGTTGCCCACCCGCCCCAGCGCCAGGCCGATCGGCACCAGCGGCGCCATGAAGTCGATCGTGTCGAACAGGTGCAGGCGCTGCTTGCGCGACCACCACCAGCAGGCCACCACCACGCCCAGCAGGCCGCCGTGGAAGCTCATGCCACCGTCCCAGACCTTGAACAGCAGCACCGGGTTGGACAGGAAATCGCCCAGTGCATAGAACAGCATGTAGCCGATGCGCCCGCCCAGCACCACGCCCAGCATGGCGTAGAACAGCAGGTCGGAAAAACCGTTGGCATCGACGCCCGGCAGGCGCCCCTGCGCGATGCGCTTGCGCCCCAGCAGCCAGGCTGCAGTGAAGCCGAGCAGGTACATGATGCCGTACCAGTGCACCTTGATCGGCCCCAGCGAAAGGGCAATGGGGTCGATATCGTGGAAATAGATCATGGAAGGTGCCTTGCAGTTGAACGCCTATTCTCGGGCCAGCGCCGCCGCGGCTCAACCAAGCAGCTGCGGGGTGTTGGGCAGCCCGTCATCGTCGGACCCCGAACCGGGCGGAAAGTGCCCGGCCAGCAGCCCGGAGACTTCATCGATGGCATCGCGCAGGGCCTGCACGGGCTCGCTGCCGCGCAGCCCTTCGCGCAGATGGGTGCAGATGCGCTGCCATTGCGCCGGGCTGACCCGGCCGTGCAGGCCGCGGTCGGCCACGATCTCGATGGCGTGGTCGGCCAGCAGCAGGTAGATCAGCACGCCGTTGTTGTGCGCGGTATCCCAGGTGCGCAACTGGGCGAAGGCCTGCTCGGCCGCCTGCCGCGGGGTCACCCGCCGCCACAGCGCGTGCAGGGGCAGATCGGCTTCCACCGCGAACATGACCTGGCCGCCGTGGCGCTGTTCACCACTGGCGATGGCCTCGGTGATCGCCTGCAGCGCCGCCGGCGGGAAGGCCCGCCGCAGCGACGGGGAAAACAGGTGCCGCCCGATGCGCCTGATCATCACCAGCCCCCCGAAGCGCCACCGCCACCGGAACGGCCACCGCCGCCGCCCCAGCTGCCGCCACCACCGCCGAAACCACCGCCCAGCAGGCCGCGCAGCGGGCGCGGCACCCGCGAGAACACCCCGCGCAGGATGCTGCCGGCAAATACGCCAATGAACAGCGCCAGCGCCCAGGTATCGCCGCCGTCGCCGCTGTCAGCGCCGCGCTGGCTGCTGACCGGTGCTGGCAGGGCCTCGCCATCGATCAGCTTGACCAGCACTGCGGTCGCTTCGGTGATGCCGCCGGCGTAGTCGCCGGCACGGAAGCGCGGCACCAGGTATTCCTGGATGACCCGGTTGGCAATGGCATCGGGAATCGCCCCCTCCAGCCCGTAGCCCGGTTCGATGCGCACCCGCCGATCGTCCTTGGCCACCACCAGCAGCACGCCGTCATCCACGCCCTTGCGGCCGACCTGCCATTGATCGAACACGCGGGTGGTGTACTGCGCGATGTCCTCGGGCTGGGTGCTGGGCACCACCAGCACCTGCAGCTGGCTGCCCTTGCGCTGCTGCAGCGCCAGCGCCTGCTGCACCAGTGCCTGCTTCTGCGTGGCATCCAGTGTGCCGGTGGTGTCGACCACCGGCGAATCCAGCGCCGGAATCGGCGCCAGCTGCTGCGCCTGCGCGGCCAGCGGCAGCCACAGCAGCAGGGCCAGCAGCGCGGTGGGCAGGCGCATGGATCAGTTCGCCGGCTGCGCTGCCGGCGGCTGCTGCGGCGCGTTGCCGAAATCGACCGCCGGCGCGTTGGAAATCTGCGCCTCGTTTTCCACGCTGAAGTTCGGCTTGGGCTGGTAGCCGAAGATCTTGGCGGTGATCAACTGCGGGAACGAGCGGATGTAGGTGTTGTAGTCCTGCACCTGCTGGATGTAGCGGCCACGGGCCACGGTGATGCGGTTTTCGGTGCCTTCCAGCTGCGCCTGCAGATCGCGGAAGTTGGCGTCGGACTTCAGCACCGGATAGTTCTCGGTAACCACCAGCAGCCGCGACAGCGCACTGCCCAGCTCGCCCTGCGCCTGCTGGAACTGCTTGAGCGAGGCTTCGTCATCGGCGTTGACGTTGATCTGGCCAACCCGCGAGCGGGCGTTGGTGACTTCGGTCAGCACGCGCTCTTCCTGGCTGGCGAAGCCTTTCACGGTCTGCACCAGGTTGGGCACCAGATCGGCGCGGCGCTTGTACTGGTTCAACACTTCGGACCAGCTGGCCTTCACGGCCTCGTCCTTCTGCTGGATGGTGTTGTAGCCGCAGCCGGAGAGCAGGCCGGCCAGCAGCAGCAGGGGCAGGACTCGGGTGAACAGGCGCATGGTGGCGATTCCGGGTGGACGATGTGCCGAGCATGCCACGGACGCGGTGAAAGATCGGCCATCGGGCGCCGCCCCCTCCGCGGTGGTGGTGCTCATCGATCATCGGGGTAGTCCGGGCGGGGGGGGGGGGGG